>JANTGV010000027.1 GCA_024762745.1 Sulfurimonas sp.
GAGTATAGTAAATATCTTCATCCTCAATGGTTGGGACGAAAAATTTAATATTATAGAATATTTAATTATGATTGGGGTATTGCTAACATATAATTTAATGATGATTTCAAATGATAAAGATTTAGAGAAGCTAGAAGAACAATATCATAAATTTTTAGAAGAAAAATAAAATATAAATTTAACTCTATCCAATTATTTCCTTATCAAAAGGAAATAAAATTCAAAAAAACCCTAATTTTACACAAAAATCACACCATCATAAAAGCTAATCAAGGTACAATACGACTCCAAATTTTAGTTAAGGAAGCCATGTGTTATGGTAAACTTAACGAGTTCTTTATAAGGTAAAATAAATGGAAAAAATTAGACTTAAGCTCAAAGCTTATGATCATCGTGTTTTAGACCGTTCTGTTGCTTCAATTGTAGAAGCTGTTAGACGAACAGGTGCAGAGCTTATTGGTCCAGTACCAATGCCAACCAAGATTAAAAAATATACTGTTCTTAAATCTCCTCATGTTAACAAAGATAGTCGTGAGCAGTTTGAGATTAGAATTCACGCAAGAATGATTGACATTGTTTCAGCTACTTCAGATACTATAGATTCACTTATGAAACTAGACCTAGCTCCTGAAGTTGATGTTGAAATTCGTTCAATGGACAAATAGGAGTAGATGATGGAATTTATTATTGAAAAAATAGGTATGAGCAGAACTATTGGCGTACCAAGTGTTCCTGTAACACTTTTAAAAGTTATCGAAACTAAAGTTTGTGAAGTACGCGCGGATGGTAAAGCATTGGTAGCTTATAACTACAGCAAAAAAATGAATAAAAGTATTGAAGGTCAACAAGCTAAATTTAGTCTTGACAAAGAGTTCAATAAATTTATGACTATCTCTGTAGCAGAGGGTACACAAGCTGGTGATTACAGTACTGAAGCTTTAGCAAGTGCTAAGTTAGTAAAAACTTCTTTAAACACTAAAGGTCGTGGTTTTTCTGGTGGTATGAAAAGACATAACTTTGGTGGAGGACCTGCTTCTCATGGTCATAGATTTGGTAGAAGAATTGGTTCAATCGGTAATGCTGAATGGCCAGGTCGTGTTCAAAAAGGACAAAAAATGCCAGGTCATTATGGAAACACACAAGTTACAGTTAAAAATGATGTAGTCTCATTTGATGCTGAAAATGGAATATTAGTATTAAAAGGTTCAATCCCTGGTCACAATGGTGCTAGAGGATTGGTAAGGATTGTTAAATAATGAGTACAACAGTAATTAAAACAAATGACCTTCCAGAGTCATTTTTAGAAGTTAACCCACATAACCTTTACTTATATTGTAAAGCTTATTCTGCTGGACTTAGAGCAAATACTGCACAAGCTAAAAACCGTTCTATGGTTAGTGGTGGTGGTAAGAAGCCTTGGGCTCAAAAAGGTGGTGGACGAGCGAGAGCTGGTTCACTTCGTTCTCCTGTTTTCGTTGGTGGTGGTGTTGCGTTTGGTCCTCAAAACAACAGAAACTACAACCAAAAAGTAAATAAAAAACAGAAAAAATTGGCTCTATATTATGCATTGGCTGAACATGCAAACAAAGAGTCACTATTTGTAGTTGAAAATATTACTATAGAATCAGGTAAAACAAAAGATGCTAAAGCTTTTGTAGATGGTCTAGGACAAAGAGATGTATTGGTAGTCAAAGAGTTAATTGATGATAAAACATTCCTTGCTTTTAGAAATCTTCAAGATGCATATTTGGTAGAATCAAACGAGCTAAACGCTTACCTTGCGGCTGCTTATCACTCTGTGGTAATTGAAAAAGCTGTTTGGGATAAATTGACAAAAGAGAGCTAAGATGGCAGATATTACAGATATTAAAGCAATTATGTACACAGAAAAATCTCTTGAGCTTCAAGAAGATGGTGTTATCGTTGTTCAAACTAGCCCAAGAATGACTAAAAGTGGTCTAAAAGCTGTTTTCCAAGAGTATTTTGGTATTAAACCTTTGAGAGTAAATTCAATGAGAGTTAATGGTAAAGTCAAGAGATTTAAAGGTATCGTAGGTAAAAGACCAGACACTAAAAAGTTTTATGTTCTTCTTCCTGAAGATGCGAAAATTGAAAGCTTAGCAGTATAGGAGAATTAGATGGCAATTAAATCATATAAACCAACCTCTGCAGGTCGAAGATATATTACTAACCTTGATAGTGGTGATATTACTGCAAAAGCGAGTGTACGAAGTCTTTTAAAGAAACTTCCAAGAAGTGCTGGTAGAAATCATAATGGTAGAATTACATCTCGTCATAGACAAGGTGGAGCTAAAAAACTATATAGAATTATTGATTTCAAAAGAAATAAGTTTGGTGTTGAGGGAACAGTAGCTACTGTTGAGTATGACCCATATAGAACTTGTAGAATTTGTCTTGTAAAATATAGTGATGGTGATAGAAGATATGTCCTTCAAGCTAAAGGTATGAGTGTTGGTGATAAAATCATGTCTGCTGAATCTGGACTTGATATTAAAACTGGTAACGCAATGAGACTAAAAGCAATTCCTGTAGGGACTTTGGTACATAATATTGAACTCAATGTTGGTCAAGGTGGAACTTTGGCAAGAAGTGCTGGTGGATATGCTCAAATCATGGGTAGAGATGGTAAATATGTATCTTTACGACTTCCATCAGGTGAGATGAGATATGTTCTAGGTGAATGTATGGCAACTATTGGTACAGTTGGAAGTGAAGATTGGTCAAATGTTGTTGGTGGAAAAGCTGGACGACAAAGACACAGAGGTATTAGACCACAAACTAGAGGGTCTGCGATGAACCCAATTGATCACCCACACGGTGGTGGTGAAGGTAAAACTAACTCTGGACGACATCCTGTTACACCATGGGGTATGCCTACAAAAGGTTATAAAACTCGTAAGAAAAAAGCTAGTGATAAATTAATTATCTCTAAGAGAAAGAAGTAAGGGTAAGAGATGGCAAGATCAACTAAAAAAGGTCCATTTATAGATGAACACCTAAAGAAAAAAGTTTTAAAAGCAAAAGCAGAGGGTTCTCATAAACCAATCAAAACTTGGTCAAGACGCTCTGTAATTTTTCCAGAATTTATTGGTTTAACTATCAATGTTCATAACGGAAGACAGTTTATCCCTGTATTTATTACAGAAAACCATGTAGGTTATAAACTAGGTGAATTTGCACCAACTAGAACATTCAAGGGTCATAAAGGCTCTGTACAGAGAAAAGGGTAGTTATGAGTAGAGCATTATTGAAATTTACAAGAGTAGCACCTAACAAAGCAAGAATGATTGCAAGAGAAGTTCAAGGTATGAATGCTGAATTGGCACTTGCATCATTAGAGTTTATGCCAAATAAAGCTGCTAGAATTATCTCAAAAGTTATCGCTTCAGCTGTAGCTAATGGAGATTTTGAACCAGAAGAGGTAGTAATTACAAGTTGTAGAGTAGATAAAGCATCTGTAATGAAAAGATTTAGACCAAGAGCTAGAGGTACTGCGAGTAGAATACTTAAACCAACAGCTCATATTTTGGTAGAAGTAGCAAAAGCAGAGGAGGCATAATATGGGTCAAAAAGTCAATCCTATTGGTCTAAGACTAGGAATAAATAGAAACTGGGAATCAAGATGGTTTCCAAAAAAAGAGAGAACATCAGCATTTATAGCTGAAGATTATCAACTTAGAAAATATCTAAAAAAAGAACTTTTTTACGCAGGTGTATCTAACCTCATTATAGAAAGAACTGCTAAAAAAATTAGAGTAACTATTGTAACTGCAAGACCTGGTATTATTATTGGTAAAAAAGGTGCAGATATTACTAAACTCAAAGAGACTTTGAGTAAAAAATTTGGTAAAGATATTTCTCTAAACATCAAAGAAGAAAAAAGAGCTCAAGCTTCAGCTCAATTAGCTGCTGAAAATGTAGCTACTCAACTAGAGAGAAGAGTTGCATTTAGAAGAGCGATGAAAAAAGTTATCCAAGGTGCATTAAAATCAGGTGCAAAAGGTATCAAAGTATCAGTAGCAGGAAGACTAGGTGGTGCTGAGATGGCTAGAACTGAGTGGTATTTAGAGGGAAGAGTTCCTTTGCATACACTTAGAGCAAAAATTGATTACGGTTTTGCAGAAGCACAAACTACTTATGGAATTATTGGTATTAAAGTATGGATTTTCAAAGGTGAAGTTTTAGCAAAAGGTATTCAAGCAGAAGCAAAAGAAGAAAAACGAGAAAGAGGTGGAAGAAGACCATCTAATCGTAATAATAGAAGAGGTGAATAGTTATGTTAATGCCTAAAAGAACAAAATATAGAAAAGTTATGAAAGGTCGTAACAGAGGTAAGTCTTTTAGAGGGAACAAGATTGAATTTGGTGAGTTTGCACTTAAAGCAACTTCAGCAGGTCGTCTAAACTCAAGACAAATTGAAGCTGCCAGAATTACTATGACTAGAGAGATGAAAAGACATGGTAAAAGCTGGATTAGAGTTTTCCCTGATAAGCCTTTGACAAGAAAACCTCTTGAGACAAGAATGGGTAAAGGTAAAGGTGCTGTTGAAGAGTGGGTAATGAATATCAAACCAGGTAGAATTATATTCGAAGTTGCTGGTGTTCCTGAAGATGTAGCTCGTTCAGCACTTACATTGGCTCTACATAAGTTTCCATTAAAATGTAAAATTATCTCTGCAAAGGATAGTAATGAAATATACTGATATTCAAGATAAAACAGTAGAAGAGTTAAGTGCTATGCTAAAAGAGAAAAAGTTAGAACTTTTTACTCTAAAAGCAAAGCAAAAAACAATGCAACTTACTAATACTAGTGAGTTAAAAGTAGCGAAAAAAGACATCGCTAGAATTAAAACAGCTATTACAGCTAACGCGTCAAAGTAAAGGGTCAGAGTATGCCAAAAAGACAAATAACTGGTACTGTGATTAAAATAGCAGGTGAAAAGACAGCTACAATGTTAGTTGAAAGAAAAGTTATTCACCCTAGATATCACAAGACTGTAAAAAGATTTAAAAAATATCTTATTCATGATGAGAAGAGTGAGGCTAAAGTTGGAGATACAATCTCTGCTATTGAGTGCCGTCCAATGTCAAAAACAAAAAGCTTTAGACTGCTTGAAATCCTAAAAGTAGGAGAAGAGTAATGATACAAGGTTTTACAAGATTAAATGTAGCTGACAACAGTGGTGCAAAAGAGATTATGTGTATCAAAGTTCTTGGTGGTTCAAAAAGAAGATACGCATCAGTTGGAGATGTAATTGTAGCTTCTGTAAAAAAAGCACTACCAACAGGTAAGGTCAAAAGAGGTAAAGTAGTAAAAGCAGTTGTTGTTAGAACTCACAAAGAGATTCAAAGAGAAAATGGTTCTCTAATTAGATTTGATGATAATGCTGCTGTAATTATTGATGATAAAAAAGCACCAATTGGTACTCGTATTTTTGGTCCTGTAGCTAGAGAAGCTAGATATGCAGGATTTATGAAAATTGTATCATTGGCTCCAGAGGTATGGTAATGGCAAAGAAATTCAAAATCAAAAAAGGCGATGAAGTATTAATCATCGCAGGTGATGATAAAGGCAAAACTGGTGAGGTGCTAAAAGTACTTACTAAAAAAGATGCTGTAATTGTTGCAGGTTGTAAACTAGCAAAAAAAGCTGTAAAGCCAAGCGAAGAGAATAAAGATGGTGGGTTCAAAGATAAAGAGATGCCTATCCATATTTCTAATGTAAAAAAAGTAGAGGCGTAATCTATGAGCAGAATGAAGCAAAAGTACAATGACATTACACCAACACTACGAGAAGAGTGTGGGATTAAAAATGTAATGCAGACACCTAAGCTTGAGAAAATAGTAATCTCTGTTGGTGCTGGTGAAGAGGGTAAAGATAATAAACTTATCCAAAATATGGCAGATACTATCTCACTAATTGCTGGTCAAAAAGCAGTTATTGTAAATGCAAAAAAATCAGTTGCAGGTTTCAAAGCAAGAGAAGGAAGTCCAAGTGGTATTAAAGTAACTCTAAGAGGTGAAAATATGTATAACTTCTTTGATAAACTAGTATCAATCGCACTTCCAAGAGTAAAAGACTTTAGAGGAACACCAAGAAAAGGTTTTGATGGTAGAGGTAACTATAACTTCGGTCTTCAAGAGCAACTTATGTTTCCTGAAGTTGAATTTGATAATATTATCAAAACTCATGGTATGAACATCACAATAGTAACAAGTACAGAAAACGATAAAGAGGCATTTATTCTATTAGAAAAACTTGGTATGCCTTTTGCTAAAGGAAAGAACTAATGGCAAAAAAATCAATGATAGCTAAACAGAAAAGACCTGCAAAGTTTAGTTCAAGAGCATACACAAGATGTAGCATTTGTGGAAGACCTCACTCTGTTTATAGAGATTTTGGTATCTGTAGAATCTGTTTAAGAAAAATGGCAAACGAGGGTCTAATCCCTGGTATGAAAAAATCAAGCTGGTAAGGAGAAGTAAAAGATGATGACAGACATAATTGCAGACTCTCTTACGAGAATAAGAAACGCTGCACAAAGAAGATTGGATGTAACAACACTTCTTCACTCAAAAACAATCGAAGCTACAGTAGGTATTTTGGTGGACAAAGGTTACCTTGAAAGCTATAAAGTAAAAGAAGATGGAAACAAAAAGACAATTAAAGTTGTATTAAAATATGACGAAAATGGTCACAGTGTAATCAATGAGATTAAAAAGATTTCTAAACCGGGACGAAGAGTATATCAAGGTGCTAATGAGATTAGAAGTTTTAAAAATGGTTACGGAACACTAGTAGTATCTACCAACAAAGGCGTAATTGCAAACGATGAAGCATTTAAGCAAAAAGTTGGTGGTGAAGTAATCTGTAGTATTTGGTAAGGGAAAGATATGTCAAGAATAGGAAAAAGACCAGTAACTATTGCCAGTGGTATCGAGGTATCACTCGATGGTACGACTCTTGTTGCTAAAAAAGGCAAGTTAGAGAAAAAATTAGAGACTTATGGACGAGTTGGTATAAATATCGAAGGTTCAGAAGTTACATTTTCAAGAGTAGGTGAAGACAAAGAGAGTTCAGCTTTTTGGGGAACTTATAGAGCATTGTTCAATAATATCATTATAGGTCTGGATAAAGGTTTTGAAAAATCTTTAGAGATTAATGGTGTTGGTTACAGAGCAGCTGTTCAAGGAAAAGTGCTTAACTTACAACTTGGTTTCTCTCATGATATTAATTTCGATATTCCAGAGGGAGTAGAGATTACTGTTACAAAAAATATTATTAATATCAAAAGTACAGATAAGCAAACAGTTGGACAAGTTGCTGCAAAGATTAGAAGCTTTAGACCACCAGAGCCTTATAAAGGTAAAGGGGTTAAATATACTGATGAGACAATCATTAGAAAAGCTGGAAAATCAGCAAAATAGGAGTCATAGATGTTAAAAAGTATTCAAAAAAGAAAAAACAAAGTAAGAGCAAAAAGAAAAGCAAGAGTAAGAGGTAAAATCTCTGGTACAGTTGCAATTCCTAGAGTTTCTATTTTTAGATCAAATAAACATGTCTATGCACAAGCTATTGATGATATAGCTGGAGTTACTCTAGCTTCTGCTGATGGTAGAACTATGGGTCTCAAAGCAAACATAGAAGATGCAAAAAAAGTGGCTATTGCATTGGCAGATGCACTAAAAGCAAAAAATATTGATACGGTAGTATTCGATAGAAACGGTTATCTCTATCACGGTGTTGTAGCATCTTTTGCAGACGCTTTGCGAGAAGCTGGAATTAAGTTATAAGGAAAAGTTCTATGCAAAATATAGATAGAGAAAAATTTGAAGAGAAAATTGTAAATATCGGAAGAGTTACCAAAGTTGTAAAGGGTGGTAGAAGATTTAGATTTACAGCTCTTGTAGTTATTGGTGATAAAGATGGAACAATTGGTTATGGTACAGGAAAAGCAAAAGAGGTTCCTGATGCTATTAAAAAAGCTGTTGATGATGCGTTCAAATCACTTGTAAAAGTAAATGTCAAAGGAACAACTATTGCTCATGACATCGAACAAAAAACAGGTGCAAGTAGAATTATACTAAGACCAGCAAGTGAAGGTACAGGAACAATCGCAGGTGGTGCGATGAGACCAGTATTGGAGTTAGCAGGTATTCAAGATGTTATCGCAAAATCATTGGGTTCAAACAATCCAAATAACCTTGTAAGAGCAACAGTTAAAGCTCTATCAAGAATTAAAGCATAAGGGAGTAAGATATGGGTTTACATAATTTACAACCAGCACCGGGTTCAACTCGAAATAGAAAAAGAGTAGGACGAGGTCAAGGTTCTGGAAATGGTAAAACAGCAGGACGAGGTAACAAAGGTCAAAAATCAAGAACTGGATACTCTGAAAAAAGAGGTTTTGAAGGTGGTCAAATGCCACTCTACAGAAGAGTTCCAAAAATCGGATTTAATTCAAGAGTTATCAAACCATATGCTATTAATGTTGATAAAATCAAAGCAGTAGCTGAACTTGACGAGATTACTTTAGAGAATATCAAAGCAGTTCATAAATTGCAAAAAACTGTAACAAAAGTAAAACTTATTGGTGCAGGTGCAAAAGAACTTGCATCTAAAATCAAAGATGAAGCTGTTACAACTAGTGGTAAGTAACCATGAACAGTGCTTTAACTCGAAAAATACTGATTACTTTTGGATTTCTATTTGCCTATAGAGTTTTAGCATTTGTCCCAGTTGCAGGTGTGGATACATCTGTAATTGCATCATTTTTTGATGCACACTCCAATGGGATGTTGGGAATGGCAAATATGTTCTCAGGAAATGCTATTAGTCGAATGAGTATTATCTCACTTGGTATTATGCCATACATTACAGCATCCATCGTTATGGAACTTCTAGCTGCAACATTCCCAGCAATTGGTCAAATGAAAAAAGAGCGAGATGGAATGCAAAAATATATGCAGATTATCCGTTATTCAACCATATTTATTACTATTGTTCAAGCGTTTGGTGTCTCTATGGGACTTCAAAGTATGACAG
>JANTGV010000028.1 GCA_024762745.1 Sulfurimonas sp.
ATATTTTTAACTTCTTATACTGATGATGACATCATCACACAGGCAAAACAGACTGAGCCTTATGGTTACATAGTAAAACCTTTTGATCCTGCTTCACTTCATGCAACGATTCAGATGGCTCTTTTTAAATATGAAGTTGAAAACCAGAGAAAAGAGAACATAGACTCTCTTAAAGTAGATAAGCTTAACCTCGAAAAACTTCTCTACTCTAAAAAGGCGTCCGACAAACCAATTGTACCTTTTGGAGATAATTACCATCTAGATATAAGTATCTGTGAAACTTTCTATAACGGTAAGAAGATAAAACTTACAAAAAAAGAGAATGCTTTTTTAAGACTCCTTGTTGCACAACTCGGGATTGTTGTTACTTTTGAGCAGGCAATGAATTATGTTTGGGATGAAAATGGTGCGACAGAAAACAGCGTCAGAACTCTCGTATGGCGTTTAAGAAATAAGCTTGAGACAGACATTATAAAAAATGCTTCTGGTATAGGGTACTACATAGAGGAGTAGTCACTAAGATATTTTTATCTTAGCTATACTGTTTTTCATATCTTTAAAAACTCTCTCATAATCATAACTGCTATTTTCACTCTTAGCCATTTTTTCCATTTCACTTGCATTTAACTGTAAGGACTCTATTCTAAAGTTACCGCTTGAGCCTTTTATACTGTGAGCACTTAAGGCAATTTTCTTAAAATCTCTTTTCTTAATTGCATTTTGCAAATCTGGAATAACCTTTGTCATCTTCTTGATAAAAAGTCCTAAAAGCATGATTAGTTCATCATGATTCAACATTAACTCTTCACTTAGCTTCTCAGCATCCAGTCCTATAATGGTTGCCGATGGACTACTATCAATATTCTCTGCAACAACTGCTGTAGAATCCATTTTTAAATAAGACATAAAAACGCGTTCTAACTCTTTTAAAACAATAGGTTTCCCTAAAAATGAATCAAATCCACTTAAAAGCCCTCTCTCCCTAGCACCTTTAATGACATTTGCTGTCAAGGCTGATACTGGAGTATGACTAAGCCCATTTACATTTTCATATTCAAGTATCTTTTTCACAGCCTCATTACCATCCATAACAGGCATCTGCTCATCCATTAGTATTAGATCATAAGAGTTTTCCTTATACATATTAAGAGCTTCTAAACCATTTGTAGCCAAATCAAAGGTTAGTCCATATTTCATTAGGAGAATTTTTATAAGCTCCTGATTTGCTTCATTATCTTCTGCTATTAGTATATGACCTTTAAATTTTTGCGAAATATTTTTAGAGTATGGCAGGTTCACTTCCGGATTTAAAAGTCCTTCAAAAACTGAATGTATTTTTGAACAGTAAAGTGGAAAGCACATTGCGTTTACATGCTCGTAGCTATCATAATCATCATACTCTTTGCTCATAAGTGCTATGTATTTCTTGTCTGAGTTTATAATCTTATTTTTACACTCATTATTACACTCTTCGTGTAAAAATATAGTAACATCATAATCACCCTCTAGAGTATCAACAATGGAAATATTCATGTCAAAAATTTCTGCATACTTTATAAAGGCATCATGCTGAAAACTTCTCTTGGAGTTTTTTGTATAAACTGCCATTTTTAGTTTTTGGAATTCTTGAATATCCTCAAATACTTGACACTGTTCAACATGAATCTCTATAGGTATCTCCATCCAAAATGTACTGCCCTGCCCAACCTCTGAAGATACTTCTACATGGCCATTCATATGTTCAGCCAACTGATGACATATAGAGAGACCAAGACCTGTACCGTCACTATTTTTCTGCTCACTATATTGAGCTTGTGCAAAAGCAGTAAAGATATTTACCCTATCCTGCTCTTTTATACCTATACCGTTATCTTCAACACTTATTTTCAAGGTTCTGTTTTGACAAGTTGCTTCTACTCTGATAACACCCTCTAATGGAGTAAACTTGATAGCGTTACTTAAAAAGTTTGAGAGAATCTGTTTGATTCTCAAAGCATCTCCATACAACTCTCTTGGGATTTTAGGGTCTATAAAGGAGGTGATTGTTATATCTTTGGAGTTTGCACTTGCTACAAAAAGCTCCATAGTATGAGAGAGCTCTTCATGAAGTGAAAATATTTTAGGCTCAATTGTAAACTCACCACTTCTAAGTTTTGAGAAGTCTAAAATATCATTTATGATGCTTAAAAGATTCTCTCCACTATTTAAAATAATATCTAAGTAGTTTTTATGCTTCTTTGATATGTCTTCTTCTCTTAGTAAATTGACAAAACCAAGAATAGCGTTTAATGGTGTTCTAATTTCATGAGACATATTAGATAAAAAGTACTCTTTTGCTTGTCCAGCTTGAAGTGCTTCTTGTCTGGCATCTATCAGTTTTTCAAAAATTGTATCTGTATAAAACTTGAGAATTCCTCTAAAATTTCTGTCATATATGTATGATATTTCATTAAACAGCTCTTTAGAGTTCAGCCCAGCATCATAAGAAAAATCAAGCATTGAACGGCGGAAGTGACTGCATATCTCAAAGAGCTCATCAGCACTAATCTCTCTAAACTTCAAATATGCCAAGAGCTCCTGCATTATAGGGCAGTTTCCTATCTCTCTTTGTCCAGAAATTACTCCCATGAAATAATCAAAAACTCCACTCGCATATTTATCCAAAAAGAACTTTTCATCAATACTGTGAAGTTTTAAAATCTGATTTGGAGAATTATATGAAACCCATTGAGCTAAAATAATCTCTTTAGCATCTATAAATTTATCGGCGACATCTAGTAAGTGAGGAATTGTCTTTTGCATTTTTCATCCTATTAAAAAGTATGATACTAGCATAAGTAAAGTTAATCTAATAAGACCGATAGCCACAACTCCGAAAATACTCATATTAAAGCAGTTAGTACAGATACTATAGCGTCTGTTTTCATAGTATGAATAGAAAAGGTAAAGTATATTTATACCTAAAACTACATATGAACAGTATAGTTGGTAATTCCACATATTTACCAATACTGACTCATCACTCACAAAGAATGATGAACCTAAAAGTACTAACATGAGTATCATTATATAGTTAGAAGCTTTCACAAAGTAATCTCTACTAAATGCTCTTGGTGTTGTTGGACAACTAACACCATTTGACATTAAAAGAGCCTCAAACTTCTCTTTTTCATCACCTTTTAATTTTGTTAAAAAATTAGCACCAAAAAGATAGTCGATCTTTCTTTGAAGTAAAATAGAAAAATCACCATCAGCTCTCAGGGAGTGTGACTCGCCATATCTATCTTCATATACTAAAGAGATACTCTCATACCTATCCAAGTCTACACTCACATTTGGAAAATATGAACTACTCTCGGTTGAACGCAGAGTTCCCTTTTTCTTCAAAACTCTCGGGTTTATCAGTTCTAAAAATTCACCACCATATTTTACAACAACTACATTGTAGTAACTTCCAACTTGTGCACCAGCTAAACCATCTAAAGAGTTTGCTTCAGCTGTCTCTTTTAAATCATCAATAAAAGAATAAAGTTCCTCATCAAAAACTCTAATATCCGGTGCATATTCAACACCTGTTTGAGCAGGATAGGTGATTATTTCTCTAATCATAATTTAATACCTTGTAAATTTAAAAGTGAAAGAAACAGAGCAAGAACTGCTCTGTTAGTAAATTAGTGGTGACTCTTTAAAATTAAAATAGTCATTTTAATATTAATAGCAATAAATCTAACCAATTGCCATAAAACACATGTCCTCATAAATTTTTGTCCACCACTTGGTATCATAGTACCATATTGAGGTGTGTAAGGCTCTACGTGTTGTACGTGTGTATGTTCTTTATCTACTTTATGTTCTGTACTCATATAATTTTTCCTTTAATTTATTATTTTTGCTTTAACTCTACTCTGGAATTAAAGTCCAACCTGGTTTAAGTTTAGCTTTCCATATGAATGCATGGTGAAGTAAGTGTTTAACCCAGTGTGCCGCAAGACCAATCTCCCCTGTTGTACCGTTGATATCACGGCCAGTACCAGGATACTTTTTAAAGTCAGGAACAATTGGGAAAACTGTCATCGCTGCAGCTGTTCCACTTAACATACCTTTACCCGCAGATGCAACACAGGCTGCACCCATTTCAGCCATACATGAAGTGTGTGTAGGCTCAGTAGCTTTGCCATTCATCATATCACAAATACTCGCAGTTACTGCTTTACCCATCATTGCTGAAGGCATACCAGTTCTTGGAGGCGTTGGTGTAATTGGAGTGCCGTTAGCTGATTTCATTGGCTTAGAAATTGGATGTGGAGGAGCGAATGCTATACCTGCTGCAAATATATTTTTATATGCAGGAGACTGGAGAGTTCTTGGCCAATCTGATGGTTCCCAGTCAGCATAAGAAGTTTTTGTATAATCAGCATCAACTTTCATCATTCCATTTGGAGCAAATACAGTATCTGTAATATCGGAACCATCTTTACCGTAAGCTTTCATACCAACACCAGCAAATGGTGGGATAAGCATAGCAAAATCAAAATCTTGAGTATCTGTCTCTCCATCTAGAGTCTCATATGTCACCATACCAGATTCTACTTTATTTACATGTGCACCAATAATCCAATCCATGCCACGCTCAGCATAAAGAGACTCAGCAAATACTTTAGATGAAGTAACAAAACCACCCATTTTAAAGTGAAGACCACCCATTCCAAAGTCACCCAAGAAAGACTCATTAGAGATCCATGTCATGTCTGCCATGTCTCTAACACCTCTCTCTTGAAGTTTATGCTCAATGTTAAAGATATACTCAAAGGCAGCACCTTGACATGTACACATACCGTGACCCGTACCGATTAAGAATTTTTGACGCTCTCCAGCCTTCATTTTCTCAATACACTTCTCAAGCTCTTGGGCTGCATGAGCAGCATGGTCCGCAGTACAAACAGAAACAGTATGCTCACCAAGATTTGTACCTTCACCAAGACCTGGAGTTGCACCAAAGTTTAGTTTTGGTCCTGTAGCATTGATAAGGTAGTCATAATCAATATCTTCTGTAGTTCCCTCTTTCCCTTGACCTGTATACTCAACAGTAACAAATGGGCTACTATTAGTTTCACTTCCCTCAGGATTAATTGAAACCGCCTTAGCCTGTCTGTAATCAGCCTTTGTTTTTCCATAAACAGGAGCTAAATCAAACGTAACTTCCTCTTTACTCATTTCACCTACACCAACCCAGATATTTGATGGAATCCAGTTCCATTTTGAGTTTGGAGTAACAACTACTACTTCATGCTCACTTCCAAGCCATTTTGTAGCGAATGATGCTGCAGTGTGACCTGCAACCCCAGCACCTAGAATTACTAATCTTGCCATATAATCTCCCCTTATTTAACTTCTAAAAAAACTTTATCACTAAACTATCACAATTTTATCACAAAGAATTATTAAATTATAAATAATTGTTATATAACTGAGTTATATAAATTTCAAATCCCTATTTTTAGGGGGTAGATAGAGTATTATATTTTGTTATTTAATTGATTTTCAATATTTTACTAACTATCTCGTAAACATTTTTTGAGAGCGACTGTGTAGAAACTACACGCTTTAACTCTATTTTCATCATCACCTTATTCTTCTCATTTAGCTTCTCATAGATTTTGAATGCACTGCAAAGTCCTGCTGCCATCTGTGCATTTATCTTGTCTATCTCTATAATCTTGTCAGCTACAAACTTGTATCCGTAACCATCTTTTGCATGAAAGTGTTTATAGTTTCTTGCAAATACACCTATAAGTGAGCGTACAAGGTTTGGAACCTTCTCATCATAAACTTCATCGTTCTGAAGAGCCATAACTCTGTCTAAAGTACCATCACGATGAGAAGCAGCAATAATTGAGAAGTACTTATTCATAACAAGTGTGTCATCTCTGTACTTAGAATAAAAATCACTTAAGGCAATCTCACTCAGCATATCAGAATTGTTTTCAAGAATATCAAGGGCTACAATCCTATCTGTCATCGTTAAAGATTCACCATACTGTTTTGATGCCAAATCAATCACATCTTCACTCTCTAAAGCACTTAAAAGTCTTAAACAGCGATTCTTTAAAGCTCTTTCACCCATACTTTTTGAATCTATCTCTTTGTTTAATGCATTATGATTTACTCTATAAAGTTCAAGTAATTTCTCTTTATATACAGTAGCAAGATATTTAGTCAACTTCTCTTTTGCCTCATATATAGGCTCAAAATCAACACTCTCTTGTCTCTGCATGAGTGTTGATACAGATGGAAGTTCAAGCAGAAGCGCTTTGTAAGAGAGGTCTACATCTAAATCTAGTAGATATCCAAACGCAGCTACAAACTCTTCATTTATCTCTTTTCCACTCATCATAGCTTCTAAAGTCTCAACAGCAAATTCCTGAGCCGACTCATACCTTACAAAGCTGTTATTATCATGCTTCATTAAAAAAGCAAACTCATTATTTTCCTTCTCAACAATAACAGGTGCCGAAAAATCACGGTTTATTGAAAGAATTGGCTTAGTATCTAAGTTTTTAAAGAGAAACTCTTGCGTCTGTTTTGATACTATTAACTTCTTCTGCACTACATCATTCCCATTCTTATCTATAAGTGCAATTTTTAAAGGGAAGAAATATGGCTTTTGCTCTTTCCCATCCACTGCATTTGGTACCTCTTGCGTTAAAGTCAGTCTATATGTACCACTCTCATAGCTCTCTTTAACATGAAGCTTTGGTGTACCAGATTGATGGTACCACAACTCAAACGCACTAAGGTCTACTCCACTCGCCTTACTCATAGCCCAAAGGAAATCATTTGTAGTAACAGCTTGACCATCAAAGCTCTCAAAGTATAAATCTGTTGCTTTTCTGTAGTTATCTTCGCCTAGTAGAGTATGAATCATACGAATAACCTCAGCACCTTTTTCGTATACAGTCGCCGTATAGAAATTATTCATAGATATATATGACTCTGGCTGTATAGGGTGTGAAGTAGGAGAGGCATCCTCCACAAACTGTCTTTCACGAAGTGCTTTAACATCCTCTATACGCTGCACTTCCCGTGAGTTTAAATCGGCAGAGAAACACTGGTCACGAAATACCGTAAGTCCCTCTTTTAAAGTAAGTTGGAACCAGTCACGGCATGTTATACGGTTTCCTGTCCAGTTGTGAAAATACTCATGTGCTATTACAGATTGAATCCCCATAAAGTTAGCATCTGTAGCTGTATCTTCATCTGCCAACACGTAATGAGAGTTAAAGATATTGAGACCCTTATTCTCCATTGCACCCATGTTAAAACTATCGACTGCAACTATATTATAAATCTCCAAGTCATACTCACGACCATACATCTGCTCATCCCAACTCATTGACTCTTTGAGTGACTTCATGGCGTGTGAACATTTAGACTCATTCCCTAAATCACAGTAGATATTTAACTCTACATTTTCACCACTCGCTGTAGTAAATTCATCATTCACGCAACCCAAATCACCTGCGACAAGTGCAAACAGATAAGAAGGTTTAGGATGTGGATCAAACCAGGTCACACTGTGACGCTCATCAAGACTACTGTTTGACTGCGTTTTATTCCCATTACTGAGTAAAATCGGATAGCTCTTTTTATCTGCAACTACCGTAGTTCTAAAAACTGACATCACATCTGGACGGTCTAAGTAGGGAGTTATACGACGAAAACCTTCCGGCTCATTTTGTGTACAGAAGATTGAACCTGATTTATAGAGACCTTCTAGTTCGGTATTATTTTGAGGATATATTTTGTTTATGATTTTGAGATTAAACGCAGCTGGTACATCAAATATAGTAAGCTTTTCATTTTCATACTTGTAATGACTCTCATTTAGCTTCATCTCATTTATATACAACTCTTTTAGCTCTAGGTCTATACTATCTAACTCTATATCACTAATATTGCCCTTCTCTTTGACAATATTCATAATATTCATAACAACTGTCTCTTCTTCGTAGAGGTCAAACAGCAACTCAACATCTTTAATACTAAACTCTGGTTTTTGATAATCTTTTAAATAAATCGCTTCTATTTTGCTCATAAATCTTCTCTTTTTTTAATTACTGAAATTATAATCTATTTTCCACTTGAACTTGTTAAAGATAGTGTTGAATATTTCATCTAAAGGGGCTTTAATAATCAACACCTCATCCCTATATGGGTGCTTAACTTCTAAAGAGCTTGCATGCAGTAGTAGTCTGTGACAGTTAAACTCTCTTCGTATCATCTTGTTGTGCTCCCCTCTTCCATATTTTGTATCACCCAACATATGATGACTTATATGTTTCATATGGCGGCGAAGTTGATGTTTACGCCCAGTTTTAGGTTGTAACTCAACTAGAGAGTATCGTGTTTTCTCATACCTACCGACAGGAATATCAAGCTCTACAGTTGCAACTCTCTTAAACGCAGTAATAGCCTCTTGTGCCTCTTTATCTTGCTTTGCTTTTTTATCGGCTATCTTATCGAGTTTCTCTGTAAGAGCATGCTCTATCTCCCCATATTCTGGAGTATATCCTCGTACAACTGCTATATAAGTCTTTGCAATTGTATGTGCTTTAAACTGTTCTGACATTATCTTTGCACTCTCGGAATCCAGTGCAAAGAGTAAAACGCCAGAGGTTGGCTTGTCAAGACGATGAATTGGGTACACCCACTGCCCAATCTGATCACGTAACATCTTCATAGCAAAATATATCTCATGTCTGTCTATCATCGATTTATGAACTAAAAGTCCACTTGGTTTGTTAATCGCTACAAGATGCTCATCTTGATATAAAATTTCTAATTCATAATCTTTAAACATTTAGGAAGTATAATATAATTATGAATATATTTGAGCAGATTCCAAATAATTTACAAGATGAAATTTTTGAAGATATTATTAAAACAAAAGATTTAAAGATTGAGAGAATAGTATCTTATGGGCACACTTCTCCAAAATCAGGATGGTATGAATCTGAAAAAAATGAGTGGGTTATTGTTCTGAAAGGCGAAGCA
>JANTGV010000029.1 GCA_024762745.1 Sulfurimonas sp.
TCTTTCTGTTTCTAAATGCTAATGCTATCATCAAAAAGATGATTGCATACGTTACAGGCACAAAATCAGGAATTGGAACAGGGTCACCTTTTGCATAAGAGTGAAGACCTGCAAGGTAATAGTTTACTCCAAAGTAAGTCATGATAACTGACGTAAATGATAATAGAGAGATTACACTAAAGTTAAACTCGCTATAGAGTGATTTAATAAATCTCAAGTGAACAACAACTGCATAGATTAAAATCGTCACAAGTGCCCAAGTCTCTTTTGGATCCCAGCCCCAGTATCTTCCCCACGACTCATTTGCCCAAACTCCACCTAAAAAGTTTCCTATTGTAAGAAGAACAAGACCAATCATTAAGGACATCTCATTAATTGCGTTTAACTCTTTTATGGAGAGAGAGATCTGTCTCTCATTATTTGTAGTCTTTATTGCAAAAAGGATTATGTTTATAAACCCTAGTAGAGCTCCAAGTCCTAAGAAACCGTAACTCGCTGTAATCATAGATACATGTATACTTAACCAGTACGAGTTTAGGACAGGAACTAAGTTTGTCACCTGTGGGTTCATCCAGTTTAAATGCGCAACAAAAAGAATAAGCCCTGTTAATATACCCGTTGAAGCCATAGTCATAGGAGAGCGTTTTGAGAATATGAAACCAGCCAATACTGTGGCCCATCCAATATAAATCATAGACTCATACCCGTTAGACCAAGGAGCATGACCTGAAATATACCATCTAAGTGCCAGACCAAACGTGTGAACTAAGAAAAAGAGTATTAATAAGACAAGAGTAGTCTTGGTATAAATATCAATTTTAAACTTAGGTTTTAAAATTTTCACAAAACTAAGAATTAAGAGTATAAAACCAACAAATAGATAGAGTGGGTAGAGTGTTTCAAAAATATAAGCGTGGTTATAAAACATCTCTGCCTGGATTTTATTCTCACTTGGATAGACCTCTGAACCATAAAACTTCTGATACTTTACTAATTCGTGAAGGGCTGTATCACTCTTACTCCAATCTTCACTAGCTAACGAAGCATCAATCGCTGTAAAATACTCAACTGCGACCTCTCTAAGCTTATTTGCATCACTGGGTTCAAAAGTTTGCAGTGCTTCTATAGTTGCAAACCATTTATTATTTAAATCACCTGCTTTAGGCCAAATCTTTATGATAGAACCTGTATAAACCATATAAGACACATTAACTCTCTCATCAACTGTGAGAGCAGCTTTGTCAAACTTATTTCTATGTTTAGCCTCTTTACGTGTAGCTTCCTCAACAACTTGAGCTAGCTTATAGCCTCTCATAGAGACAGGGTCTTGGAAAAATTGGGAAAATGAAGCATATTTAGCACCCTCTTTGGCACCAATAAGCTTATTAATCTCTTCATTTTTTGTTTTTATAATCTTAATATCTTGATAAGCCTCAGGTTTTATCATCATTCCCAGTACAACCTGGTTTGGGGTCAGCTTAGCATCCCCTACACGTAGGTTTGCACCACCATAAACCTTAGCTAATATCTCCGTAGAGAGCGTGTCCATAGGTTTCATTCGACCACCGCTATCTTGAACAATAAGCTCACCGAATCTACTTGCATGCTCTTTATCAAAAGATAAAATGGTTTTGATTGCAGGGTTTAACTCTGCAGAATATGACGGTGTAACACTAAAAGCCAATCCAAACGCAACCAAAATACCTAAAGCTTTATCTTCACTCGCTTTCTTAGCCTTGGCTGCAAGCTTTGAAAACCTATGTTGTTTTGAGAAGAGTGACCAGAACATACCTAGAGCTAAAAGAAAATAACCTATATAAGATGGGAGTGTTCCCGGGTCATTATTCACAGATAAAACTGTTCCCCCCTCATCTTGATCATAAGAAGCTTGAAAAAATCTATAACCACGGTGCTCTAAAATATTATTCATGAAAATTCTATATTGCATTTCAAGCTTCTCCTCTTTGTCTATTAAAACGACTTCACTTGCATATGATGATGGAGACATTGAACCAGGGTAACGGTCAAGCTGAAAATCTTTTAAATAAATCTCAAAAGGTAATTGAAGCATTTTAGAACCATAAGAGAGGTGTACATCTACACCATTCACTACGTTGTGATACTCCTTAGCCAGTCTTCCTATTTTTCCATATATAAGAACCTCTTTAGAAGTTCCGGCTACATCTATATTAAATCTAAAAGCATCATATCCTGGTTGTTGTGGTGAAGCATTTGGATCTGAAACAATCTTCTTAGAAGCGTGTGCTAGAAACTCACGAAGAACAAAACCACCACCATCAAAACTAAAAAGAGTTCTTGTAACAAACGGCTCCTTACTATTTGCTTCTAAAGTCCCCTGCTCACTTGTGTCCATCTTTAAAAAGCTCAAGTTCATATCATGGTTCATGTAAAACTTACCATCTTCAACAAAGAGTGGGATTATTTTTTTATCAAAACTTTGACCAGAGTTGAAATCTAAAACAAAGTTATCACTCTCAAAAAACTCACCCTCAGCAAGCATTACAGGTTCACCTCTGCCATTTCCTGTTATCATCATAGAGGCATATGCCTTTCCATTCTCATCAGCTACAGTTGTCTCAATAGCATCTGGAATATACTCGACTAGGTTAACATTAACCTCTTTACCATCTATATTCAAAGATGAAGATACATCATTTGTAGTTCTTTTTGAGAGATAAAGACTCTGTGAAGTTGACACTTTTTCTCCGTTTAGAGTTGCATCTACGTTAAAGTAAGTATCACTACTTAACATTGTTGAAGAGCTTTGACCCTCACGAATATGCATAGTTCCTTCATAGCCAACATAACGAGTAATTGCTGCACCTATCAAAATAACTAAAAACGCAACATGAAAAATAAATATGGGTGCTTTTTTTAGAGTATACATCTTATACTTATGAATATTAAACATTAAGTTTATGGCTAAAAGTCCCATTAGAACCTCGAACCATCTTGCATTATAAATATCTGCTTTTGCAGTCACAGTTCCATAATCATTTTCGATGAATGTAGCATAGCCAATAGCGAAAGCAAAAATAGACATAAGTATCGCCATAGTTTTCATAGAACTGATAATCGATGTAAGTTTGTTCATAGATAAATCCCTTTATTAAAAGAGACATTTTAGTAGAAATAAACTAATGCGAAGTTAAATTTTTTACTTGATTAAAAAATCTTCAATATACTCAGAAATCTCACCTATAGCTTCTGTAGCTTTTGCATAAAAAACTTTTGTAAAATAGCTGTCATCTATTGCTGTACTTGGTTCTAAGTTATTTAATATTGACTGCTCGGCAAACTGAGTAAAATAGGTAACGTCTAGGACATTGCCACTTGTTCCGATAATAACAATAAGTTCACACTCATTGAGTGCATGAGTAAGATTAGCATAAAGAGGTGCAGGCTCGCCAAAAAAGACTACATTTGGTCTTAACTCTCCTGCACATTCAGGACACTGAGCATTAAAACACTCATTCTGTTTTTTATATCCTATATCAAAAATACTCTCGCAGTTTCGACATCTGAGTTCACGTAAAAATCCATGTAAATGAACTATCTCGTCTCTCTGCATACCTGCTTTTTCAAATAGGTCATCTACATTTTGCGTTAAAATAGCTATATCCGATGGATATTTATGCTTCAGTTCAACTATAACTTGATGCGCATAATTAGGATTTTTATCCTCTATATCTTCGCGTCTTGCATCATAAAAAGCTCTTGTAGCATCACCATTTGTATCTAAACACCCAGCGCTGCACACCTCTTCAATTGCGTGATTTTCCCAAAGACCATCACTATCTCGAAACGTAGAAATTCCAGACTCTGCACTTATGCCGGCACCTGAAAGTATTAATACCTTAGACATAAGAGACTTTTTTAACTATTTACCATTTTATCTAATGAATCGAAAAGTTCACTTGAAGCCATTTCAGCATCTTTAAATAGTTTTACTAATTCATCTGTTTTTTCATGAACTCCTTTATCAAGCATATTCATTGCTTCTAAAAGATTATCATGCACTTTTTTGTGCGGTTCTAATATACTTATGTATGAAGCACTTGAACCGAACTCTTTTTTCCCTTTATCGCCGTACCATTTCCCTAAAGTACAGTTTTGATGGTCACCCAGTTTTTTATTAGTTTTATTATCTAAAGCTGCAGAATATGCATTGTTTTTAAAAATCATATGATCAAGTTTTGCCATGTTTATAAATAGTTCATGTCCAATTAAAGCATTATCTTCTGTGATTTTTTCTGCATTAGATATTAACTCTTGAAGTATATTTTTAAAATCGTCTAGTTTTTCTTGAGACGATACAGCATGTTTCTCTATTGACTCACTGTTTTCAGCCATACTTGTAGAGTTCTGTTTTAAAACACTTATATTTGCTTCTACTTCGCTTGTTGCTTTTTGTGTTCTCTCTGCCAGTTTTCTAACTTCATCCGCAACAACTGCAAAGCCACGTCCATGCTCACCAGCACGTGCAGCTTCTATAGCTGCGTTTAAAGCTAATAAATTTGTTTGATCTGAGATATCTTTAATAAGAGAGATTACATTAAAAATCTCTTCAACATTTGAGCTTAACTGTTCTGATGAAATTCTTGAATCACTAATCATTTCTGTTATTTGTGCTATTGTTCCGATAATATCATTGGTTGAAGTTGTAACTTCTGAAATTACTTTTTCAGTTTCTGCATTGAGTAAATTTACATCATTCACACTCTCTACATTTACCTCCATACTATTGTGAAGATTATTTGCATCTGATATAGAGCCACCAATCATACTGTTTGCAAGAATTAAAGTCACTTCATTTTTTTCCATACTGGCTTTAACTTTTTCGGCTGACTCCATAGCTTTTTGTGTTTCAGCTTTGGATTCATTTGAAATAATTTCAACTTTATCTAAAAATTTATTTAAACTGTTTAATGCTTTGCCCAGCTCATCTTGTGTAGCTATGGGAAGTCTTTTCGACAAGTCTGCATCACCCTGTGCCAGCTCTTTTGCCACTTCATCAAGATGAATGATTGGAGCTGAAACTGCTACTTTTATAACAATAGCTAAAAAGACTAAAATAAACAGATCTAAAAATGCCATAATATAAACTTGTGTTATGAGAGAATCTTCAGACTTAGATATCACATGGTTAACATTTTCAATCTTTTCACCTGAAACAGCATAACCAACTATATTGTTTGAAAAATCAACTATCGGATCCGAGACAATAAAGTACTCATCTGTAATCTGGTACCCTTGCGTTTTAGCTATATCAATATTTTTCAAGTTATTAATGAAACCTTTATCTACCACGCTCTCTTTCACAGCTAAAGTGTAATCACCAATTTTAGGAGCAGACTCCAGTGATGTTGCAGTTGAAAGGTAACTGTTTTTCATTACAATAGCTGTCTCATAACCATGATTTTGTCTAGTACCTTTTACTATAGAGTTTAGCCCCTGCATAAACTCAACAGAACCTAAATACTCTCCATTGTTCATTACAGGAGACAAGCCACGCAGAACCAGCCCTGCTCGCCCTAACTCTATCGCAACAATCGGTTTTTTTGTGGCCTTAACACTTACTATTGTTTTTCTAAATGAACTTAAATCATCTCCGTATTTTTTTGGCTTCCATGCTCTTAGAAAACTATGCACATTTGCATCATGAATATGAATTTTAATGTTCTGGTAATTTGTGTTTTCTTTAAACTCTTTAGAAATAGTACCTAAACCATCTACAGCAATAGATCTATCATTTTCTATTAAGGCCTTTATAACATTATAGTTTTTAGAAATATTAATTGCGTTTGTGAGGCCTATACTATACTTCCCATCAATAGCTTCTTTGTAAACTGCACGTAAGGAGCGTTCCTCATTTGCGTATGTTTCACTCTTCATCTCTTCAACAGAGTAAAAATAATTCGCTAAAATTATAGTTAGACCAATTACAATTGCAACAACCAACGGAATATGAATTTTTTGACTAATTGTAAGATTTTTCAAATTGACACCCCTCCTATTATATCTATGTATTATAACATATAAGATTCGTCAATTAGATTTTTGGAGTCAACTTAAAACAAAGAACTTTTGTAGAATGTATCTATTAACTACTTAAGCATAAATATGACTTTAAAGTCTCCACTCTCTAACTCTTGTGCAATATAAGAAAAACGGCCGGAAATCTTCTCATAAAGGGGAGTTGGTTCATGAAAAAAAGTGCCTACCAACCTCTCATTTTTCTCTCTTATTATTTTGAGGGCATTTAAGGCATTGACCATAGGTTCAGGTGGCTGACATTGGGTAGCATCAAACTCATAAAAAGTTAACCCATCTTTCTCGTACTTCTGAAACCTAAGTGTTGTAAGTGGAATATCTACCAACTCTTTTTGCATTCTCAATCCTTAAATATGTATATATTTTTTCTCTTTTTCATTCCAGATGAAACTATCAGCCACTTTTTTAAAGGCCTTTAGAATAATTGTCTCATGAGAATCATTTGAGTAGATAGTAATAGGGGTATGATGATACCTGATCCAAGATTTCACTGGATGTAGAAGCATATCTTTAAATGTTATTTCTATCTTGCCCTCATACGGTTCAAATTCAACCGTTGATATAACACTTTTATTTGTAACTCTACATTTAAAGTGACAAACAACATAAAAACTATCCATTTTAACAAACTCTAAAAGTGAGACAACATCTCTGTGCGGTATCATGATAAAACTTCCTCTCTGTTTTTAGAGTGTCAGCAATTTTTATTCCTATATAGGAAGTCTAATCTCAAAGCATTTATCTTGAGAATCCAGCAGACTAACATACCCATTATGAGCCTCAGCAATCTGCTTGGAGAGTACTAGACCCAAGCCATTTCCTTTGACTTTTGTACTTTTAAAGGCCTCAAAAAGATCTTTTTTGTTTTCAATCCCTACACCACTGTCATAGATCTTAAAAATATGAAACTCTTTATCAGACTCATATTTCACCTCTATAACACCCTCATCCTCATCATCTGACTCAATCGCATCAATTGCGTTTATAATGAAGTTTGAAAAGAGCATCTCTAAAAGATCTTTGTCTGCGTTTATAGTGAAATTTTCTGTTGGATAGATAAACTCTATATCCTTAGAGTAAGCATAATAATCAACTGACATATCTATGGACTCTTTAAGACTACTCCAAAAGAACTTCTCTTTTTTTGCATCCACACCTTTAGAAAACATCAAAGTGGCTTTGATAATTCTGTCTATTCTACTGACAGATTTTTGTATCTCCTCAACAATAGGAATATTCTCAGGAATTACTCTCTTTTTAAGAGTCGAACTTAAAAGCGATATAGAGCCTATTGGGTTTCGTATTTCATGAGAGAGGTGGGCTGCCATCTGTCCCATAGTCGCAAGATTCTCTTTGCGTTTTTGTTCTGTTATGTCCGTAACACTTAACATCACTTTGTCTTTATATGATGAACTCTTTACCAGATATGATGAGTCTTTGAACTTTACCTCATAATCATCACTTTTATACTCTAAGAGCTTGAGAAGCTCCCACAACTCTCTAGCTCTTGAATTTTGTAAAAAAACAGTATTGTCACTATTTACTATCCAGATTGCATTTGGAAGAAACTCCACTACCTTCTCAACCGTATCTTGTAGATGTGCATAGGAGGCTTTAAGTTCATTGAACTCATTCTCAACCTTGTAGGTCTGTTCTATTAAAAGATTGAGTTCTTCAGGAGTTATTGTCGACATTAATGAGTGAAGCCGACTATTATCTTATAGAGTGAGTGAGCATCATCACTGCCTGCCAACTCTCTTATAGAGTGCATACCAAGTGTAGGAAGTCCTATATCTAAAGTGTCTATTCCTAATCTCGTTGCAGTTATAGGACCTATGGTTGAGCCGCAACCCATATCAGATCTTGTGACAAAGTTTTGTGTCTTTTCTCCCATAGAAGAAGCGAGACTCATAAATTTTGAAATAGTTTTTGAATTTGAAGCATATCTCTGATTTGCGTTTACTTTTATCACTACACCTGCGTTTATCTTTGGAGCGTGTTCTTTATCGTGCTTAGATGGATAATTTGGATGGATAGCATGAGCATTATCAGCAGAGATTAAAATCGAACTTCTAATCATCTGCATATACTCTTCATAATCACAATACATTCTACGAAGTGTGTTCTCTAAAAATGACCCACCTGCTCCACTTACAGACTCACTTCCAACCTCTTCATGGTCAGATGCTATAAAAAGCATAGGCTTATCAGCCTCAATACTGCAAATGCTCAGCATCCCGACATAACAACTTAGAAGATTGTCAAGTCTTGCACTAGCAATAAAGTCATCATGCAGTCCAACAAACGCAGCTTTTTGTCTATCGTAGAAGCTAAGTTCATTTGCATAGAGTTCTTTTACATCTAAAATATCTACTTTAGAGAGTTGCCATTTTAAAAACTCATCAAACTCAAAGTCATCGTTAGTTGTTAAAACTGGAGAGATATCAGTCTGTTTGTTTACAGTTCTATCTTTATTAGCCTTATCATCGAGGTGAATCGCTAAAGATGGAATAGTAGCGATAGATTTTTTAACATCAATCAAAACATCTCGTAGAACATCATGAGAGTCTAGGTAGGAAACACGACCGGCTAAAGAGAGGTCTCTGTCAA
Source organism: Sulfurimonas sp. (assembly GCA_024762745.1). The sequence goes on from JANTGV010000029.1 coordinate 8,686, forward strand.
ACCAAGGATTAAGGAGAAGTCCACCATAAGGCTCAACTCCAAACTTTACAACTCCATGCTCTTTTATAACCGGGTTTGGTTTTAGTTTTAGGTTTGGCGAGTCAGTATGAGCACCAACCATAGTGTAATTTTTAGACTCTGGATATGTAAACGCAATGACAGAAGAGTCATTACGAGTGACAAAGTACTTCTTACCCTGCTCCAGCTCCCACTTATCTGCTTCATCAAGCTGGGTAAAGCCTGCGTTTGTAAACATCATGCTCATATTTTGAGTAGCATGAAAAGGTGTTGGTGAAGCATCTAAAAAGCCTAAAAGTCCTTCATTAAAATCATTTTTATTCATCTATTGT
>JANTGV010000030.1 GCA_024762745.1 Sulfurimonas sp.
AAAAGAGGCTCTTGAAGACTTTTTCTCAAATGTCGCCACAGCACTCAATGGTAGTCTTGCTTTAGAGAAATATATTAGTTATTTTGAAAAAAACAAAGATTATTATGATCTTGTTATAACAGATATAAATATGCCTATAATGAGTGGTGTTGACCTAATTAAAGAAATACATAAAATATATAATGAACAGGTTATCATCGTTATTTCTGCTTACAATGACTCTGAGAGGCTAATTGACCTTATAAATATTGGTATCACTTACTTTATTATGAAACCGATTGTTCCTCAACAGCTTATGAATATTCTCTACCAAGCAAGTAAACAGGTCAGCGATCAACAGGAGTTGATTCAGTATCGCCGTGAACTAGAAGATGTAAATATGTACCTTGATGAAAAAGTAAAAGAGCAGGCAAAAGAGATAATTTTCACTCAGCAAATCTCTATAGAGGCAATCGCTAACATGGTTGAGAGTTACGATGATGACACTGGCACTCACGTTAAAAGAATCGAACAGTATACAGAGCTTATAGTAAATCTTTTACCAATATCTGAAGATAATCCACAAGAGCATGTAGCCTCGGTTCCTTTTGCTTCCATACTTCATGATATAGGAAAGTTAATGATTCCAAAAGAAATTTTAACTAAACCAAGCGGACTGACTGAAGATGAAGTGACTATAATTAAAACGCATGCTCAACTTGGTGGTGAAGTTCTAAAAAAAGCAAATGTCTCTTTTAAAGGCGTGTTCAACAAGGATAGTTACTTAAAGATTGCTAGTGACATTGCTATGTATCATCATGAAAAATGGGATGGTACTGGCTACCCAGAAGGCTTAAGTGGAACAGATATTCCAAAACCTGCAAGAGTTGTTGCAATAGTAGATGTATATGATGCACTTCGAAGCAAAAGAGTTTACAAGGATGGGTTTAGCCATGAGAAAGCCGTTGAAATTATTAACAATGAAAAAGGAAAGAGTTTTGATCCAGAACTTATAGATCTTTTTTTAACAGTACACCAGGAGTTTGACGAAATCTTCAAGCGCCTATCATAATGGTACTTTTTTTGCTATTCTTAGAGAGTATACTAGATTAAACAGGGTAGTGGATGGCTGAAGTACAAGAAGATATAATAATCATTGAAGACAGTGAAGCAGCTGAAGTTGATGATGACATAATACAAGGTGATACTACCAATAATGAGGGCAAAGACAAAAAGAAGATCATCATCTTTTCTGTTATCGCTGCTTTTCTTCTTTTAATTATAGTCATTACACTTCTCATACTCTTACAACCATCAAAAAATGAAGAGATAATATCTACAGATCTTATTGAAGAAAAGCTCCAAGAAGAAGATAAAGAACCCATAGAAACTAGTAAACTCGAAGAGATGATAGCAAAAGCAAACTATCTCTACTCAAGTGGTTCAAAAAATGAAGCACTCTTTTTATATGAACAAATTGCTCAATACAGTGAAGCGATATCTCAATATAACCTTGGGGTGGCTCAATTAAAAAATAAACAGTATAAACTCGCTCTTGAGACATTTCAAAAAGCTATAAAAAATGATGATAAAAGATGTGTTAGTGCAATAAACGCAGCTGTATGTTCTCTTCACTTAAACGATAAAGAGAGTTTCAAATATTATATAGACCTAGCATATGCTTATCTCCCTTATGAGACAAATTCACCGCTTTACTCCTACTACTATGCTCTAATAAGTTACTATAACACTAACTACCTTGAAGCACTAAGTGCTCTAAAAAACTCAACATCAAATGAATATCCATATATCCATAAAAATTTAAGTAGTAAAATCAATGCGCTCTTTGGTAATGATTATGATGCAATAGAGATTATGGAGAATAACTTCGAGGATTTTGATGACTTTAGTATAGCCCTCTTATATGCAAGAGTCGGTGATTTTACACTTGCAATCAACCATTTAAATGAAGCGATATTAAAAAACATCGAACCAGCAAAGGCTCAACTCGCTCTTAGCCTTATAAACTTAAAAGCCGGACGCATTGCAAACGCAAACAAAGAGATAAAAAATGTTACTGATATGTTTCCTGAAGAGGTCTATAAGCACTATCCAATAAAAGTACACCTCAGAGAGTCTCTTTTTGATTCAAAAAAAGCACAAAAAGCTTATAGAAATGATATAGCAAGTGCAAAAAATCTAAATTATCAAAAAATATTTTATTTCTCTCCATATAAAGTTTTTAATGCAAACCAGACTATCAGCTATATTAGAAAAGGAAATGCAAACATTTATATTGATAATATCGACTCTGCCAAAGAGTATTTAAAAAAGAGTTCCTCCTCCTCAAACGTAAATATTGGGATTACGAAAGCGATAAAAAAAGCACTTTCATTTAAAATAAGAGACGCTAATAAAGACTTACAGAAGCTGGTGAAAATACAACCAAAACACTCAATATTACACTATAATTTAGCACTCACCTATGCACAGATGGGTAATATGCTCAAAGCAAATGACCACTTTGTACGTTCATACCACTTAGATGCAAAGAACTATCTCTCTGGTGTCTATGCAGTTTTAACAGCTCAAATCATGAATAAAGAGAACTATAAACTTACTTCTATTTTAAAAGACTCTATAGCAAATGAAGAGCCAAGTGAAGAGATAGATCTCTATAGAACACTCTTATATATAAGTGAAAACAACTTCCTTTCTGCCGTTGATTGGCTAGACAATGACTATAAGCAGAGACCTCTCTACTTAGCACTAGATATTATTATTGCTCTTAAGTTAAATATGTTCGATATAGCAAAAAAATCAGCTACAAAACTCACCATTCTTCTCCCAAATGATATACTGCCACATATGATGTATATTGATACAAACTATTCCGATTTAAAGACAACAGAATATGCTTCCAAAGTATTAAACTATCTAAAGAAACAGAAGTTTAATTTTAATGACCTCTACTTTGGACCATACATTACTAGGTATCTCTATATACAGCAAAATTTAATTACTGGGCAACTCTACTATTTACGAGAGCAGTTAAGAGAGGTTCTAGAGACAACAAATGAGTACACACACGAGATAGAGAGTGCTCTAGCTTTAGCATCCCTTTATGATAAAAAATTTGAAGAGTCCTATACACTCTACAATCATCTTATAGATGAAATGAAAATTCGTGATGCATATACACTGTATCTTGGGGCTGTAGCATCAACTGCAGCTGGGCATCATGAAAATGCAATTGCTCTGCTTGAGTTATCAAAAATGAAAGATGGTAGTTTCTCTGAAAGTAGGTACGCACTGGCTCTATTATATTTGGAAATAAAAAATAATGAAGGAGCTTCTATTCAACTCTCAAGAATAGAAGATAACTCTTTTATTTCAAAGTTCTTTGACTTTAAAATAGATCATAATCAGTTATATGTAGAAAAAACTACTAAGAAAAATAACCTATAAGAGTTTCAGAAGCTTTCAGCTCACTTCCTATTGAGAGATTAACTCTAAAATTATGAGGAAGATAGATAGTCGTAATACCTTGTACTATAAACCCATATCTAGCTGATTGACGTAGATCTTGAGATTCGACTACATCCATATGTACGCTATCAAAACTTCTAGCTAAACTATGTTTTACCTTTATACTATTTGAGTTATTATCAACAAAAGTCAGTTCTGCATTTTCATTTATCTTTTTATTTAAGGAAGAACTCTCTGCTAAGCGAGCACCTCTTTGAATCTTTAAACTTTCTAATCTTGCGTCAAGTGGAACTCTTAAAACTCCAACATCAAAATAGTTACTTTCGATATCTATTTTATAAGCGTATTTTGAATCTTTCAAATCCTCTATAGCGGTAACTCTTCCATCCACAGGAGATAAAACATTGTTAGATTCAAATGTCAAAAGCTCTCTTTCTGGATTTCTAAATACGAAAATAAAACCAACAAGTACAATGAAAGTGATAAATGCTAAAAATTCCAAATCCACGATTGTAAAAACAATGAGTGCAATCGCTGCATAGCCTATATATTTAAAACCTGCAGCAGATATTGGGAGTAAGTTACTTTTCATCACTTTTCTCATTATCATCTTCAGCAGACTCTTTATCACTCATTGTAGCATCAACTTTAAGTTCAGATTCAATATCATCTACATTCTCTGTAACTTTAGACTCTATAGAGTTCTCTTTCTCAAAATTAATGATTATCTCCCTAACCTCTTCGCCTGTAATATTCTCTTTTTTATAAAGAAGTGCAACCATATCTTCAATAGCACCTCTATACTCTTCAAGTCTAGCTAAAACAGATGCATAATGCTCTTCTAAAGATGCTTTGATAAACGAATCAGTATCTTCAGCCATCTTCTCGCTATACTCACGAGCAGCTTGCTGTCCACCACCTAAGAAAGATTGTCTACTCTTCTCAAGAACCATTAACCCTGCTACATCACTCATACCGTAAGTCTGAACCATAGATTTAATAATATCAGTTGCACGCTCCAAGTCATTCCCAGCACCAGTTGAAATCTCACCTATAAAGACCTCTTCAGCCGCACGACCACCAAGTAAAACATCCACTTCAGCTAAAAGCTCATGCTTCTGCATCATAAACTTATCTTCTTCTGGTTTATTCAGAGTATAACCTAACGCAGCAAGTCCACGAGGTACTATAGAAACTTTTGATACCTTTTTAGCACCTATAGTAGTCTCTGCTAAAAGTGCATGGCCACTCTCATGGTACGCTACAATTTTTTTCTCTTTTGGGTTAATACGACGTGACTTTTTGGCAAGTCCTGCAATAGCACGCTCAACCGACTCATAAAGATCTTTTTGTTTTACAGTTTTTTGACTTTTTCGTCCAGCTAAAAGAGCTGCTTCATTAATAACATTTGCTAAATCAGCACCGGCAAGTCCTGCTGTTAAACGAGCTATCTCTTCAATCTCAACATCATCATCCATTCTAACATTTCTCATATGTACTTTAAGGATTTTAATACGACCTTCAAAGTCAGGTTTATCAACTAAAACTTGTCTGTCGAAACGGCCAGGTCTTAAAAGGGCTTGATCAAGAACCTCTGGTCTATTTGTTGCTGCCAAGATAATAACAGGAGTATCTGTACCAAATCCATCCATCTCTGCAAGAAGTTGGTTTAAAGTTTGCTCACGCTCATCATTACCACCCATCTGCATGCCAGCAGCACGGCTTTTACCTATTGCATCAATCTCATCTATAAATATAATACTTGGTGCATCCTTTTTTGCCTGTTCAAAAAGATCACGAACACGCGCTGCACCAACACCAACAAACATCTCTATGAAACTAGAACCACTTACTGAAAAAAATGGAACTTCTGCTTCACCTGCAACTGCTTTAGCCAGAAGTGTTTTACCTGTACCAGGAGAACCAACAAGTAAAACACCTTTAGGGATTTTAGCACCTATCTCTACATAACGACCAGGATATTTTAAGAAGTCCACTATCTCCTGAACTTCCTCTTTTGCTTCTTCTACGCCGGCAACATCATCAAACTTAGTTTTTGGTTTTTCAGAGTTAACCATTTTTTTAGAGTTACCCATACCAAGAATTCCACCACCCATACTTTTCTGCATTCTTCCAGCAAAGAACATCCAAATACCGATAATTATTAAAAAAGGCAACAGCCAACCGAACATCTCTGTAAACCAGTTTGTTTCACTGAAACCGGCATATTCAATACCTTGTTTATCTAAGGCTTCAACTAGTTTTGTGTCACCTTTAACTATTCTTGTAGTGTACACATGTGAACCATCAGTGGAAACAGCTTTAATATAACTCTGACCTATTTCAACCTTTTTAACACTTTTAGAGTCTACAAGAGCTTTTAGTTCTGAATAACTGACCTGTTTTGTTCTTGTATTCGCAGTGCCAATTGTATTGTTTGTTCCCGATCCATCACCCACTACCATTTTAAAAAGTAAAATCACTACAACTGAAAAAATTGCAAATGTAATTAATGGGTTTTTGTTGAAAAAATTATTATCGTTATTGTTTTTATCGTCTCTGTTTTGCATCGTTTATTTTTTTCCTATCTTTTTTAAAACTAAGGTTACCCATTCATCTTGAGCAATCCTCTCCACAATTTTACAATCTTTATAGAAATTTAATACTTTTGTTTCATATTTGTCTAAAATTCCAGAAAGAATTAAGATTCCATCCTCTTGCATCGCAGCCTTCAAATCCTTTGCTATAAATGTTAAAACATCTGCAACAATATTTGCCACAACAACACTATATTTTAAATTGCTAACAGAGCATGAACCTTCCCAAATATGTGAAAACTCCAAGCTATTTAACTTTGCATTTTCTATTGAGTTTTTTACAGACACCGGATCTGTATCACAGGCATCAACTATTGCTCCAAGCTTCATAGCAGCAATACCAAGTATTCCACTGCCACAGCCTACATCTATAACACGATCACCCTCTTTTACATATTTTGATACTGCTCTTAAAGAAGATGCTGTCGTTGGATGATGACCAGTTCCAAACGCAAGTGCCGGATCAATCGCTATATTTATCAACTCTTTATTTGGCTCATCCCAAGTAGGATGAATATAGAACTTATCAATTGCAAGTGGAGATATACTCTGTTGATACATCTCTACCCAATCACTGTTTTTTAATCTACTTTGCTCACACTCTAGCTCAATAGTTTCATTAAGAGCTTTTTGAAGTGCTTCTGTGAACTGTTCTAGACCCCATACAATAGTATCAAGATCATCTTCACTTCTAATTATAAATCCATCGTCAGTCTCTTCAAAACCGACGGGAACAGTATCCGATAAAAAATCTGAGAAAAGTGAGTGGTGAGATGAAACTTTAACTACTAACTCATAGTAGTGTTCTTGCATTACTCAGCAACACCCATAACAGCACCAAGTTTTTCTTTTAGTACCTGAGGAGTAAATGGTTTAACAATATAGTTGTTCACACCAGCTTTAAGTGCTGTTATAACCTCTGCTTTACCACCTTCAGTCGTAACCATGATTATTGGCATGTCCACAAAACGCTCATCAGCACGAACTTTTTGAACCAGTTCAAGCCCATTCATCTCTGGCATGTTCCAATCTGTAATCAACATTTCTACATCTGGGTTAGCATCTAACGCTGCCCAACCCTCAACACCATCAGCACCTTCAAGTATATCTTTATAACCTAAACGAGCTAAAGTATTTTTAATAATACGACGCATTGTAGAACTGTCATCAACAACAAGTAATTTCAATTGAAATCCTTTTCTAATAATTTGTAAATTTTAATTATCTAATAATAGCAAAAAATTGTTTGTTTTGCTATTAATCTAATAGTTTAAACATCTTTGGAAGGTCTAATGTTCCCTCGTAGTAGGCTTTGCCTATGATAACACCATCTACCTCTTTTGTAGCTATTAATGCTTCAATATCAGTTGCATCTTTTACTCCACCACTAGCAATAGTACTCACCCCGCTAGCTCGAGCGATATCTAAAGTAAAATCAACATTGACTCCACTTAGTGTTCCATCTTTTCCTACATCTGTACATATAATAGCTTCAACACCTGCATTTGCAAATTCACGAGCCAAGTCAGTAGCCTTCATAGATGAAACTTCTCCCCACCCTTCGACAGCTACATAACCATCGATAGCGTCAATTCCGACGGCAATCGGATATTTTGCTGCCATTTCTCTTACAAATTTCGGATCTTTCACAGCAATAGAACCTAAGATGATTCTATCAATCCCAATATCAAGCATTTTTTTAATTGTCTCTTCATCACGGATTCCACCACCGAGCTCTAATTTTACATTACAGTTTTCTCTAATCTTCACAATAGAGTCCAAATTTTTTGGCTCACCTGCAAAAGCACCATTAAGATCAACTAAATGCACCCACTCTGCACCCATCTCTTCAAACTTCTTTACAAGTTCATATGGTTCATTTGAGTATATTTTTGCACTATCCATAAGACCTTTTGTGAGTCTAACTGCCTGTCCATCTTTTAAATCGATTGCTGGATATAAAGTCATAAAATTTTTTTCCTATAAGTTAATAAAGTTTTCTAAAATATGTAAACCATTCTCGTGGCTTTTCTCGGGATGTGGCTGAATACCCATTATGTTCCCGTGAGCTACTGCTGATGTAAATTCATATCCATAATCAGTTGTTCCGATTATGTCATTTTTATCTGTGCAGTTTACATGGTAAGTATGTACAAAGTAGAGGTAATGCTCTTCATCAAGGTTTTTAAAAAGTGGGTGTTCATTTGTAAACATTCTATTCCAACCCATATGCGGTACCTTTAAGGGCTCACTAAATGCAGCTGTATCAAACGCAGTAACATTCCCCTTTATTAAACCTAAACCTGTATGCTTTCCAAACTCTTCACTACTCTCAAACAGAAGCTGCATACCTAAGCAGATACCTAGTATTGGCTTACCAGCTGCTGCAAACTCTTTAATTGCATCAACCATATTTCTTTCTCTTAGGTGCTCCATAGCGTCACCAAATGCACCGACACCCGGAAGAATCAATTTATCATAATCACTAAACTTACTTGGGTCACTCTCTACAACAGTATCTTTTCCCAGTTTAGCAAAAGCATTTTGGACACTTGCCAAGTTTCCCATATTGTAGTCAACTATCGCTATCACTGATAATCTCCACTATTTTTGTTCTTTGTAAAGTTTATATATACCG
>JANTGV010000031.1 GCA_024762745.1 Sulfurimonas sp.
ATTGTCTCTACTTTTAATTTATGAGCAAGTTCCACTATAGTTTCAACCATAAGTCTTGAGTTTTGATCTCTATCGATATTTGAGATTAAAGAAGCATCTATTTTTATGTAGTCAACTGGGAGGTTCATAATATGTGAAAAATTTGAATACCCTGATCCAAAGTCATCAAGGGCTATTTTTAAACCAAAAGAGCGTACTTTTATACAGAAGTCGTAGACTGATTGATAATCAGTAATCTCTTCAGTTTCTAAAAGTTCTACAGTTAAGAGATTGTTATTGTCATATTTACTTATTGTGTCAAAAAACACCTTCATGGTTCTTTCATTTTCTATATCTTTGAGTGATATATTTAAGGAGCAGGGTATTTTATATTTTGATACTGTTTCTAATGTATTATGTATGACTTGATTGGTTATTTTGTAGTAAATACGATTTGCTTTAGCAACATTAATAAAATTAAATGGAGGGATAACATTATTGTCTCTATCTAAAAGTCTTACAAGAGATTCATACTTAACAGGCTTATTGCTATCCATAATTGGTACTATTGGCTGAAAGTGAGAGATTAATTTATTATTATCTAATGCATATAGAAGTTTTTTGTGACACTCTATATCCTCTTTATGTACTTTTTCTAACTCTTTGTCATCATTGAAAACTGATAGAGAAATGTTGCGTTTTTTAGCATCTTTGAGTGCCATATCGGCATAGGCGAGCATTTTTTTTCTGCCGCTAAATGCAATTCCGGCACTGATGTTGAAACTAAATTTTTTATTATTATACTCGAAGATTTTATTTGTGAATATCTGTATAAGAGATTTTATTTGTTTTGTAAAATCGTGATTATCGTCACTATTTATATCTCTAACACAAAGAGCAAACTCATCACCGCCAATATGGTATAAAAGTGTGGTATTGTCGTTTTTGACCTGTTCTTTTAGAAAATCAGCGCTTAGCTTTAAAGCAGTGTTACCAAGCTCCTCTCCATAAACATCATTGAACTGCTGAAACTTATCTATATTAAGTATAGCCATCTGTTTAAAATGATATTTGACTACATCTTCAAGTAATTTATTTCTATTTGGTAACCCACTTAATGAATGTGTATATATTTTCAGATGAATCTCTTTAGTTTTTTTAATGATCTCTTTTTCTAGGTCATCATTATATTCAAGAAGCTTTTTTTGTAGTTGTTTCTGTTGCTGTTCAGCCTTTTCGGCTCTTGTTAATTGCTGTTTTACTCTTTTGTGTAAGTTTGAGAATTTAAAAATTGAAAATGATAGTAGTAGCAGAGCTGCTAAAAAAGAGATAAGGGTCGTTTGTGAACTTATATCGTTATTGCCCTTTAACTCTAATATATTTTCATATAGTCTGGCATTGGAGAGGTCTATGAAGGTTTCTGTGTTCTCAGAAAACTTGCTCGTTATAGCACTAAAACCTATAAGAGCATCTTCAATGTCATCACTATCATTAGATTTAATTGCAAGTATCAAGGAGTCTTGTACAGCCCTATAAGAGAGTATTCTTTTTTTTATAATATTTAGAGTCTGAGATAAAGACTTAACAGAATATTTATACTCTTCTAAAACTTGCTCTAGTTTCATAACACTGTTGTTGATTGTATTGAATCTTTTTTCAGCTTGGAAATCTGTAATATCTCCTTTGAGTAAAATAGTTTGCATTAGTGCTGCCTGATTTTTTTTAAGATCATAGTTTAATCTATTTGCGTGGTAGGTTAGTTTTATTTGATCTTTTTCCAAAACTTTTATCATGCTACTGTTTTCATGAATGTTGTTATAGCTGATTAATAGTGCACTGATTAAAAACAGGAAGCTTGAGAGTAGTGTAAAGTAGATTATTTTACTATTATGCATCTCTTTGATTAAAACCTTGCTTCAAGAGTTAAATAAGCTATATCCTGTCTCGCATCTTTTTTAGCGGGTTCACCAAAGTGCCAACCGCTTCCTGTATAGTTTTCCTGCATCTGCATTAAACCAAACTTACTGCTTAGATACTTATGGTACTTCCAGACTCCATACACTTCATACACCTCACCACGAACAGCAAGTTTATTATACATATCTTCCGCTCCTTGTGTTGCTGAGAACCAGTATTTACTTCCATAATTAAACTCCGCCCCAACATTAATCGCTGCGTTTATATCATATTTTGCACCTAAGTATATAGAGTAGCCATTAGACTGTAGCATTTCACCACTTGCGTAAGAAGCTTCTGTAAATCCTACTGTTCCATTTGCTGTTAACCCAGCTTCCTGCTCAGCAGGTGTAGAAGATAGAATTTGATAATCATCAACTTTTCCATTTCCATGAGGGTTTGAGAGAGCAGAGTGTACAAATAGAGTAGTTGGAGTGTCGATAAACTTCTCTACATCAATACCTAGACCAAAAGTCACCATATTACCAAGAATCTTAGCATCATCTGCATCAACGTCTGGGCCTAAGTAAGGGTGGGCTTTGAAGTCGTTGAGTACATTTACACCAAAGGAGAGGAGTGATTTTCCTAAAAAGTTAAACTTTATATCGGAATAAAGCCCTAGAATATTTGCATTATCTATATTTTCTCTATTACATTGATAAGGGTAAAAGTTAGGGCGTAGTGTATATGGTTTTGCAAGAACAACTCTGGCATAGGTGTTTTTTGCTAACTTTTGTGTTCCGATAACTCCATAAGTATTCATATCAAAAACAAGAGCCGGAAAGAGTGAGTTGCGTTTTTTATTTTGTCCATACTGCATTGGTGTTCCACCTGTTGTTGGAAGAATACCAAATGAGAAAGTAAAAGGGTAGTCCGAGGCTGCGTTTATAGAATAGTCAATATATGCACGGTCAACGTCAAAGGCGCTACCAGCTGTTCCTGTTTTAATATCACGAGATAATATACAGAGTCTTTCATTGCTCTGTGAAGAGTTCATATATAACATACGACCATGAAACTTCAGATCACCCATATTAACATCCATATTGAGTCTAAAACGTATAGAAGTTGCAATATCAAAATTCTTTGAATATTCATCTCTTCTCTCGTATGTACCGTTTGGCTGATAGTCTGGGTTGTTATATATTTTAGTGTTTTCACCTTGAATTTCAGCTGTTTGATATTTAAATTTGTCAGCACGTAACATAATCTCAGGAGAGAAGTTGACTTTATCCAATATAGATTTTGTTTCAACCTCCTCAAGTATAGGTACATATAGTTCAAAGTTAGTTGCATTCTCTTGAACTTCTTCTTTAAGACTCTTAATCTCATTTTCGAGTTGATGTATTTTTTCTAAAGTAACATCTTGAGAGGCAATAGAGAGTAAAGGCAGTGCCAGTAAAAGTATTTTTTTCATTTTATAATCCTGGTATCATTGGCTGTTCAGAGTCTGCAGCGTATTGAATGAGATATTTCTTTAATTTATCTCGTACATCTTGGGGAAGGTAATCTATTTTATAGCGTTTCATATGTCTAGGAGAGGAAAAAACTCTCTCCCACTGAACAGTTGCTTTTGTTCCAGCATGTAAATTTAAATCACTGGCAAGCTGCTCAATTTCTGAAGCATAAAGAGTGGCAGAAAATAAAGAAAAAAAGGCGAGATGTAAAACAGTTTTCATTAATAGCTAATCCAGATCCTAATCGTTTATATATCGCTTAGTATATTATTAAAATGTTAAGAGAGTATTAAAACACCCCCGTAACTTGGTAACAAAAGAGTCTGTTGGATATATTAACCACACTTTAAGTAAATCTTATGTATTATTTCGGACTTAATTTTAAATAAGGATATGTCGTGAAAAGAACATACCAACCACATAATACACCAAGAAAAAGAACTCATGGTTTTAGAGCTCGTATGGCTACTAAAAATGGTCGTAACGTAATTAACCGTCGTCGTGCTAAAGGTCGTAAAAGATTGACAGTTTAGGCGGTTTTAATACACTGAAACAACATAAAGAGTTTCAGTATGTCTACAATAAAGGAAAAAATCAACACTCAAATAGTGTTGTCCTTTTTTTTCTCCCCCACAATGGAATTCACAAAGTAGGTTTTACCGCAACAAAGAAGCTGGGTAATGCTGTTAAAAGAAATAGAGCTAAGCGTAGACTTAGAGCTCTTTTCTGTGAACATTCCGATACTCTCAAAGATGGCTCATATGTATTTGTAGCAAAAATAGGACTTTTTGATAGTTCATATAAAGATCTTAATAGTGATTTTTTAAAAGTTCTCAAGCGTTCTAAAACACTTAAAGAAACTTCAGTTGATTAGAAAAATTCTGCTTAAGTTTTTATGGTTATATCAGAAGTTTTTTACACTTATAGGCTTTGGTTCATGTAGATATTACCCATCTTGTAGTGAATTTGCACGATTAAATTTCGAAAATAATTCAATTTCAAGTGCATTTTACCACTCTTTTACTAGAATACTACGTTGTAATCAGTTTTACGAGGGTGGTATTGAATATCCACTATTGGATAAGCTCTCTTGTAAGCCCAAAAAATTGGGAGTAGATTCTATAAAGTATTGGTTGGTCCCCAATAAAAAAGGCCGTTATTATATTATAAAAAACTTTTCATATAAAGGGTAGTTTGTGTTTGACAAAATGACAGCAAATCAGAGATTGATAGTTGCAGTACTATTATCAGTAATTTTTTTCGTAGTTTATACAGCGATTTTTCCACCGGTAGAACCAGAGGTAGCTAAAGAGGCTCAAAGTAACAAAGTAGAACTTAAAAGTGATGTAAACGCAGTAGAGAAGAGTGTCAATGTTGAAGATATTGCTGGACATGCAATATCATCACAAGATAAAATGGCAGCATCTGAAACAAGCACAATTCTCACCGTTACAAATGAGAATTATATTTTAAAGATGGATACACTTGGTCGTATATCTTCAAAAGAGTTGCTTCAAGAGAAATTTAGAGATGAAAATAATAATCATGCAGAACTGATTCCTGCGTTTGGAACTAAACCACTCTATCTTAGATTTTTAGATGAAGAGCTTAATAAAGAGGCTTCTTCAGTAGCTTATAGTACAAATATAAGTGAGATTAACTTAGTAGATAAAGCACAGAAAGTAGTTTTAACTCAAAAGTTGTCAAATTTAACAGTAACAAAAGAGATTACATTCTACCCAGATGGGCACTATGATGCAGTTGTAACACTTTCAAACGATAAAAGATATTTCGTATATTTAGGGCAACGTCCAGAGATTACAGAACAGATGATGACAGTTGTTGGTGCTATGGTTTATACTGATGATGAACTAGTAACGATTATAGAAGATGGTGATGCTGAAGGGAGAAAATCATTTAGTGGAGTGGAACTTATCTCTGCGTTTGATCAGTACTCTGCAAGTATTATGTACGGTTTTTCAAAAGATACAAATATAATTGTTGAGCGTGACCGTGACAACAACCCGGTTGTATATTTTGATGCATTGCCAAAAATGTCCTTTAGTGGTTATGTCGGGCAAAAAGATTACAGAGTCTTGGAGGGCATCAACCCTGTGCTTACAAACGCAATTGAGTATGGCTGGTTTACTTTTGCAGCACAACCTCTTTTTGCACTTCTGTTATGGCTGTATGAAATTTTTGGTAACTGGGGTTGGGCTATTATTGCTCTAACTTTTATTGTAAGAATTATTCTCTACCCTTTAACATACAAGGGTATGGTCTCTATGCAGAAAATAAAAGACCTTGCACCAAAACTTAAAGAGATAAAAGAGAAGTACGGTAAAGATCCACAGCGTATGAATGCTGCTACTATGGATATGTACAAGAAACATGGTGCAAATCCACTAGGTGGTTGTCTCCCAATGCTCTTACAAATTCCAGTCTTTTTTGCTATCTATCGTGTACTTCTAAATGCAGTTGAACTGCAGGGAGCTCCTTGGGCACTATGGATTACAGATCTTTCACGTATGGATCAGTACTATATTTTACCAATTCTTATGGGTGCCTCAATGTACTATCAACAGAAGCTTACACCAAACAATTTTACTGATCCTATGCAGGAGAAAATATTTAAATATCTTCCGGTAATATTTACATTTTTCTTTATTACATTCCCATCGGGTCTAGTTCTTTACTGGTTTGTAAATAACCTTTTCTCAATTGGTCAGCAGTTCATAGTGAACCAGCAGTTTAAAAATAAAAAAGATGCTGAGATAGCTATTGCTAAACATCAGGCAAAGACAGATGATTAAAATTGAAGCCTCCACATTAGAACAAGCATATCAAGATGCTGCACTCAAACTTGAGTGCTCAGTTACAGAGTTAGCTATTGAAGTTGTACAACATCCAAAATCTGGAATATTGGGTCTGTTTAAAAAGAAAGCGATTATTGTAGCAACTGTTGACAGTAAAATGGTTAATGCAAATAAAAGAAAAAACTC
The DNA here is from genome assembly GCA_024762745.1 of Sulfurimonas sp. Next base: position 6,395 of record JANTGV010000031.1, read on the forward strand.
TCAAGAAAAGCCAAAAAAAGCGAAAAAAGTTAAAAAAGTAGAAGAGAGAGCAGCAGACATAAAGGATACTTCTACACCTACTATGATAAATGATACGATTATGCCTGCTTCATTTGTAAGCGATCAGGATGATTATGAAGATGATGATTTAGAGAATGGTTTAGAATATACAGCTGATTATGATGATGAGTTTGATGAGAAAGACGATAAGGAAGCTTTAGCTGAAATAGGTGAAATAGCTGTGAAGATTGATCAAGAGATCAATGAACTTTTTAATCTGACATGTTTTGAAATTGATAAAATTGAAGTGAGTGCTTATGATACAGAGACTCTGCTTGTAGAGTTTAAAGGTGAAGATGCAGCACTATTAATCGGTAAAGAAGGTTACAGATATAAAGCACTCTCATATATGATATTCAATTGGATAAACTCTAAATATGATGTGCAACTACGTTTGGAAATAGCAGAATTTTTGAAAAACCAAGAGGAGTCAGTATCAAGGTACCTTGTAAATGTGTGTGAGAATATTGATAAAGATGGGCGTGCTCAGACTAAAATTCTTGATGGCGTTTTAGTACAAATTGCTCTTAAGGAGCTACGAGAAAAATATCCTGAAAAATATGTAGTCATCCGTTCAACCCGCGATGGTTTGAAGTATATCATTGTAAATGATTATCATAGTAATTAGAGATGTCCTATAATACTATAGCCGCCATAGCAACTGCTCATGGTATAGGCTCCATTGCTATTATTCGCCTTAGTGGTGAAAAGGCTCTGGATATTGCAAAAACAGTTTCAAAAAAAGATAATTTTTCCCCTCGACATGCTACTTTAACAAATGTTTACGATGCAGAAAACAACTTGATAGATGAATCACTTATTATCTATTTTAAAGCTCCTCACTCCTTTACGGGAGAAGATGTTGTAGAGATACAATGCCACGGTGGCTTTATAGTTGCTCAGTCGATACTAAAAGCATCTCTTGGTGCAGGTGCAGTCCTCGCCGAAGCAGGAGAGTTTTCTAAACGTGCTTTTTTTAATGGTCGAATCGACCTGAGTGAAGCTGAAGCTATTGCACAACTCATAGAGGCAAAAAGTGAAGATGCTGCTAAGATACTTGCTTCACAAATGAAAGGTTCTTTAAAAGAGTACATAGAAAATATTCGTGATGAGATAATCCACATACTTGCTTACTCTGAAGTCAGTATTGATTATGCAGAGGAGGATTTACCTGAAGATTTAGTAGCACAGATTAAATCTAAATTAAAAGAACTCAAAATTTCACTCAACTCAACACTTTTAGCGAGTAAATCTAGAGAGGGTCTTATGCAAGGCTTTAAAGTTGCCATTGTCGGTAAACCAAATGTTGGCAAAAGCTCACTCTTAAACGCACTGCTTAATTATAACCGTGCTATAGTAAGTGATATTGCTGGAACAACAAGAGATACCATTGAGGAGCAGGTGAAAATTGGAACACATCTAATCCGTATTGTAGATACAGCTGGTATCCGTGTGGCTGATGATGAGATAGAACGCATAGGAATTGAGAGAAGTCTTGAAGCGATAGAACAGAGCGATATTGTTGTAGCACTTTTTGACAGTTCACGTGAAGTAGATGTCGAAGATGAACAGATACTGCATTTGATTCATGAGCATGCAAAAGAAAAACATGTTTGCTATATAAAAAATAAGATAGATTTGGAACAGAAGTTTAAACATGAAGATATAGACTTCGATTTAGAGATAAATTCTAAAGAGAGTGTTGATTCCCTCATAAAGATTTTAGAAAAGATTATGGATAGAACAAATACATCTGATGAGTTGATGCTTATTTCTCAAAGACAGATATCCGCAGTAGAAAATACCTTGAATAACATAGAAGAAGCTTTTCCCCCTCTGGATGATCAAGAACTTGAGATATTCTCTTTCCATCTGAATGAGGCAGTAAAAGAGATGGCGAGTATTACTAGACCGTTTGAGAATGACGAAATGCTTGACAAGATGTTTGGCTCTTTTTGTCTTGGTAAATAGTATGAAGTATATTGCAATAGACTTAGGACTTAAACGCATAGGTCTGGCATATTCTGCACACCAAGATTTAGTGACTCCACTTCCGGCAATTATGAGAAAAAATAGGAATCAGGCTTCTGATGAAGTAAGAAAAGTTTTAAAAGAGTGGGAAGTTGATG
>JANTGV010000032.1 GCA_024762745.1 Sulfurimonas sp.
GTTTTCACTCCCAAAGTGAAGGAAGTCAGCTTTGGCTTCCCGTTGAGTAATTCAACATAGGGATACTTGGTACTTATTCCTCACTCAAACAATTATCACTGTCATATGTTAAAATGATAGGCGTATTATCAAGCGTCTGATGAAGTAAATGTTCTTGGTGATTCATATAGGTTAAAAGAGAAAAAAGAAGAGGGTCTTGTTGATTCAGACCTGTATAAGTTTAAGACACCAAAATCAGTAAAAGGAGAGAAGTAAACACTCGTCGCTTAAGGTTACAATTCGTAAAAAATCTTACGAAAAACTGCTGAATTTAACTCCACGGTTGACATTTTGGAATGTCCCCTTGTGTTATTCTACAAAAAATCTCTAATATTTATTGGTCTATTTTTTCGGGTGAAGACCAGAAAGAAAACTTAAAGTAGTTTAAGTTTATATGGGCATAAATCTACCTTTATGCATTTATGCCTAACAATTGTGTTTTCATCAAGGCGATATAACCAACTAATGACGTTGAAAATAGATATATGTTGATAAGTCTACAATCTCTTGACTCGTTAAGTCTTTGGCTTGTTCTATCATTCTAGAATCACGACCACTAGCTGCTTCACGTAAAGTATATAAAGCATTTTGAACATCTCGTTCTGTTGTTATATCAACAATAACACGACTCACACCAAGTGCCTCTAGACCGCCATCAATACCATGGCAATTCGCACAGCCTTTTGTAGCGTAAAGGTCTGCTCCTTGCGAAAGGTCTGCATTAGCAACTACTCCTTCGTTTTGTAAAGTGTCTTGATAGGTATCACCACATCCTGTTATAAAAAGCACACTAAGTGTTAGCATTATTATGAATTTAATAGGTACGTTTTTCATCTTGTTCTCCTAGAATTTTCTATTTATATTAAAGCCAAAACGGAGATAGTCATCGTCCGTTCCAAGCATCATCGTACGAGGATCCATACCTGCAGAATTAGAAACTAAAAGCTCAAAATGATGGGCATATGTTTGGAATTTAATTCCTACTGCATAGCTATCATATTTACCACTGATTCCATCGAGTTTTGAGAATTGAGGATAATACTCTGCCATAAGTGAGATTCGCTCTGTAAATGTGAGGTTATCAATGAAATTAGCTAAATTAAAATCGAGTCCAAAGCCTGCATTTGTAAGTTCATAATACCCATCATAAGCAAGGTTGGCTGTTAGAATGAGATGATCGAAATAGTTGGGTGTTTGTAAGCTAAGATTAGCAAAATAACTATTTTGACGCTCTTTAAATTGAGGAAGCTCAAGCGTAAACGCATTGATGGTATACCCTACTTTTATAAAATCATAATCATAGCTGTAGTTGAGACCAATATTATATTCGCCTGCCTCACGTGTATGATGTACCTCGATTAAAAAATTATCAATAGGTGCATAACGTAATTGAAGTAAGGTATTTGCACCGTCATCGATACCAAAGAAGTCTTTAGTTTTTGTCACGTCTCCAAAGAATCGGTGACGAATTGTAAAGGCAGCCTCGTTTTGGGTGAGTTGATTCGGTGTTTCTAAACTAAATTGGCCTGATTCGAATGCTTGCATATGGGTTGTAACACTCATCAATGCTAATGCGGTTATAAGCGCTTTTTTCATGATTTCTCCTGCTAAAATTTAGTGTATTTTTACAAAGAGATCTGAATTAAATATGAATTTTTTTATCAAGGTTGTCATTAAAAAGTATAAAATAGAGTGTATAATATAAATTCATAAATAATTCATATCCATAAAATATAATGAAATTAATTTAGGAATTTTGATGAAACATCTTATGTTATGGCTCTCATTATCGTTGTTAGTGTTAGCCGAAAACTATACTTTAGGACGGGGTGTTACACTGTATCAGACAGAACAGTTTAATATCACAGCAGGTGGTCATTTTAGTGCAGATGTACAGAGTGTGAATCCTGACAATGATACGGCTCAAAATAGTATTGGCATAGAAAATATGGCATTGATGTTGTATGGATCATATAGTGATATGTTGAGCTTTTTAGTTGAGTATGGGAATGAAGATCTCTATCGCTATACTAACAATGAGGGAGATTCACAAAGCCCTGAGTTTAGACGGTTTTATGTTGAAGCTCATCTTAACGACGTATTAAATCTAAAGCTTGGACGTTTTTTAACACCTATTGGTATTTATAATCCCACTTATATTAATGCACTACGATGGAGTAATATTCGACCTTTAGTAGCGCAGGAGGTCTTTCCTGATATTATCACAGGTGCCCAACTACATGGTTTAGTGGGGGAACATTTTGAATATGCCATCTTCACGCAACTCGAAGATGACGAAACGAGCTCTATTTCGAGTGTTCCGATATCTGAGTTTACGGGAGCTGAATTACGATATCTGTTTGGTGTAAATTCACGTGTTGCCATCAACTATGGTCATTATAAATCAGATACAGTGCGTGAAATATGTACGTTTGGTGGTGTGAATACCTTAGTACCCTTAGGTGAAAATGAGTTTACTGCTGAAGCCCTGTACAAAGATGGAACATGGACTACGGGCGGTGGTGAGACGACGCGGTGGAATGACTTTTCCTGGTATGCACAATATGTTCAAAATATTAGAGAAAAGCATTATGCGACACTGCGTTTAGGACAAAAAATACGTGATGGATTTGGTGTCGGAAGTTGGAACGAGAGTAATGGGGTACTTGGCTATGTCTACCGTCCAAGTACGGCGCTCTCTTACAAATTGGAGTATCGTCACTTCCAACGAACAGGACAAGGCGCTTACATCACTGATGACTTTCATCTCTCTTTTTCGGTGCTTTTTTGATATGAAGTTTATTGGATTATTAATACTTTGTTTTAATGTTTTGTTAGGTCAGGAATATGTCCTCGTCATTCATAAATCCTGTATAGCTGATAGTGATATTAATATTCAGCAGGTTTATTTAAAAAAACAAAGACGAATAGATGGGTGTCATATTACACCTTTAAATTTAAGTGCTCACAGTAGTGTTAGAAAGAGATTTGTGCACCATATTGTCGGTATGAGCGATAGACATTGGAATCGTTACTGGGATGAGATGCATTTTAAGGGGGTACGTGCCCCTCATATTGTCACTTCTGACCAAGCTATGCGCTCTTATATAGAACGTATGCCAGGTGCTATAGGCTATATCCCTAAATCACTACTCTCAAAACAGATGCATGTGCTAGCCCAGTTTGAAGTATATTAAGATGCAAATGTCAGTACGGATATTGCTCTTTATTGTAGCAACGGCGTTTACGCTTTTAAGTGCGTTGCTTTTTTATGCTTATGAGAAGAATTCTCGCACCTTGCTAGAGAAGATAAATGTCTCCCAGATGATACGTTTAGATAATATTGCAACTAATATAGAATTGGATATACAACAGCTCAGAGAAGAGATGAAATTCCTGTCGCAGCTTGATAGTTTTAATGATGTGGCCATTAGGGATATAGATAAGCGTGTCCTCCAAATATTACACAACAAAAAAACAAGTCAAAAGTTTGCATTGCAACTACGGGTTTTGGATATGAAAGACGCTGTGATAGCGCAAACGTCATCGCAGCCATTTCGACCTGAAAAGGGAATTGTATTGCGTCAAAATATTTATGCTTCATTACAACAACATCAGGCTTTAGGAGTTTTAGAACTTTACATTCCGTATACCTCTTTGGCACTCTATTTTCCAAAAGGAACACAGCATTACACATTAAAATCTGCAAAGAATGCGATTTTAGTGGCATCACCTGAAAGGTTTCATGATCATGTTCATTTTAGAAAATTTTATTTTAAAGATGAAGCATTAAAAGGGAGTTATCTTCAAAGTTCTCTCTCTCAGAGTATTATGGATACCTTGCTCTATTCATTTTGGAGTTATAGTGCTATTGCTACAATTATTTTTGTGAGCGCTTTGTTGCTGTTTGCTCTTTTTTATAGTTATCAACTTTATAAACAGCGTGAAGCCTTGCAAAAAACACAATTACGATTGATAGAAGAGGCCAACCATGCGACTCGTGTTAAGGCACGGTTTATTTCACAGATGTCGCATGAATTTAGGACACCATTAAATAGTATTATCGGTTTTTCACAATTTCTTATTCAAGAGCACTTAGTCGATAAAAGTTACAAAAATCTACCGCATCATATAGAAAAAGCAGGGAAGCATCTGCTGAGTTTAGTCGACAATATCTTAGCCTTATCGAAAAAAGAGCATCACGATAATGAAGACTTTGTATTGACACCGCTAGATATTGTTGTTTTGACTGAGGAAGTGGTGACCTTAATGCAGGTGCAGAGTCAGAAAAAATCTCTAAACTTGAGTATGGTGACATCGTTGAAAAGTTTTGAAGTGATGCTGGACAAACATGTTTATCAGCAGGTACTTTTTAACTTAGTAGAAAATGCTATTAAATATACACCTGAAGGCAGTGTTGTGATTACCATAGAGACTAAGGAAAATGCACTTAGCGTTAGCGTAAAAGATAGTGGTATTGGTATGCCAGATACACAACAGATTTTTAACGCTTTTATACGACTTAAAAATTCTAAAAATATTAAGGGAACAGGTTTAGGTTTAGCCTTAGTTGAGGCTTATGTGATTAAACTGGGTGCCACTATTGAAGCATATAGTGAGGGAGAAGGTATGGGGAGTGAATTTATTATGCAGTTTAAGGTATAGGAGTTAGGAATGCGAATTTTAATAGCAGAAGATCAAAAAAAGCTTTCAGATAGTATTAAAAAAGTACTAGAAGACGAACGCTATGAAGTGGAACAGGTCTTTAATGGTGAAGCAGCACTTGATCGCTTATATGAACAACATTTTGATCTGTTACTCTTAGACGTGATGATGCCAATTATGGATGGAATAGCAGTGATTAGATCCTTACGCGAGGAAGAAAATAGCATAGTGACTCTGATGTTAACGGCGCGTGACCAGATAGAAGATCGGGTTAATGGACTTGATGCAGGTGCAGATGATTATCTCTCAAAGCCCTTTTCAAATCTTGAATTGTTAGCACGTATCCGTTCACTACTTCGTCGTCACGCTCCAGTCACGAGTTCGGTGGTAAACTTTAAAGATTTAACACTTGATACTGCAACACGTAAAGTGAGCCGCGGTAGTGAAGAGATAGAACTAACTGCAAAAGAGTTTATGATTTTAGAACTTTTTTTACATCATAAAGATGTAACCTTGACCCGTTTGCAACTTTCAGAACATATCTGGGGAGAAACCTGCATGGAGCGCAGTCCTAATGCAATAGATGCACACTTAAAAAATTTACGCCGAAAGATTGGTAAAGGGATTATAGAAACCATTCACTCAATTGGTTATATTGTGCGAAGTAAGTAAGAGGTAGTGATGAATCAAACAGAATTAGAAGCGTATAAGGCGACACAACGTAGTGTTATTGGCGAATTTATGCATGAGCTGAAGACACCATTAGCCATTATAAGAACGCACTTAGAATCTGAGATATCTAATGATGAAATTCCTTTAGGTGTTCGTAAAAAGATGGTGATGGATATTGAAGAAGTAGCACGTTTAACACATTTAATTACACAAATGAAGACGCTTCTTAGCTGTGAGTTTGAAGATGAAAAGTTGCATTTTAATCAAGAGAGTTGTTTGGCCCTTTTAGTTGATGTTATCGAGTTATTAGAACCTCTAGCACAAGAGAAAGCACAAAAAATTAGTTGTATTGCATCCGAGAATATTGAGATTCCAATGCATCGCGATAAATGTAAACAGTTATTTTATAACCTTATTAGTAATGCCATTAAGTATACACCTGATAACGGGGCGATAGAAGTGACACTCACACAAAATGAACAAGAGGTTTGTGTGGCAATAGCTGATAATGGTTATGGTATTGAAAAAGATGAGTATACAAATATTTTTAAGCAGTTTTACCGTGGTAGTAATACACATCATGCTGAGGGGGTTGGTTTAGGACTTGCTTTATGTTCTGCCATTGCTAAAATTCACTCTGCGAGAATTGAACTTGAGAGCGAACCACAGAAAGGGAGTACTTTTTATGTACTATTCCCAAAAAAAGGTAAATAATGAAACCGCATATTTTAATTGTCGATGATGAAGTACAAAACATTGAATTGGCAAAAATCATTTTACTTAAAGAAGGATACCAACTCTACTTTGCAGATAATGGGATGGATGCCTTAGATATTATTGTAAATAATCCTATAGATATTGTCGTTTTAGACCTTTTTATGCCAAAGTTAGATGGTTTTGAGACACTTAAAAAAATGCGAGACACACATATTGACATACCTGTTATTGTGGTAACCGCATACACTGATGATGAGAGTCATGAACGTGCTATGAGACTTGGTGCAAATGATGTGATGACAAAACCTTATGACATTATTGAATTAAAACAGCGTGTTAAAAAAATGGTGTTTCAAGAAGATGAAGAGAAGCGCTATACATTAGAGAATGTCAATGCAATTATAAATACTTTTACACAATCGTGTCAAAAAAGAGATGCTTTGACTAAAGCAGAACTCATAACGCTTTTTGAAGATGCAATCAAGATAGAATCGTAATCGTGACTTCCCTTTTGTTAAGGGAAGTACAACCTACTTAATAACAATTCCACCAGTCATCGTTGCATGAAATTTACAACGGTAAGCACTTAATTGATCTGCTAAGGCTTGTGTTAATGTGAAGGCTATTGTTCCTGCATTATCATCACTGAAGTTAACGTCAGCATCGGCTTCAAAAGAACCAACGCCACTACCCATTCCAAGCAATAAATTTCCTACATTATCATTAAGCTCAAAAGGATGGCCATTAAAGTCAGTCACTTTAAACGTATAACGTTGACCAACAGAAAGGTGAAGTGTCGGATCTGCTGCATTAACGGCTGCTACACTTTCGTGAGAACTTGCAGTAATAATGTAGTCTGACGCACCAACATTTCCAAAGGTTAAGCTTGTAGTATCTGTAGATGAAAGTTCAACAAGATGCCACACCCCTTTGACCCAATCTCCATTGGTATCACTCTCTTTAAGGTCATTAGCAAAAAAGTAGAGTGGTTTTCCTTTATATGCAACTTGTGGAACACCATCAGTACGTATTACCGTTGTAAACTTAGAGGTATCGATCCACTCTAAAGTACCTAATGTGTCAATGTCTGTAGAAAATGGTGGCCAAATAACTGCACAGTCACCATAACAATTACTTTCATTTTCAGTATCGTTATCAAAAGTGTAAAGTGCAAAATTATTATCTGCCGTGAGGTAAGACTGTGTGCGTGGATTGTCTGAAAGTTTGGTGCCCACTAAAGTTTCATCAAAACTGTGATGCGGATAGACTAGGTGCCATACTGTACCTATATTGTCACCATTGACATCGCCCTTTACAAAATCTTTAAACCAGTAGTATAAAGGGTGTTGGAGATAAGTAGAATGGTCAACATGTGGTGTTGCAAGTCCAAAATCACCTCCACTCGCACTATCATCTAAGGTGCTATATACCGGCCATCGGTCAATACATGATTCTGTTTCATTTGGACCTTGTACGTCACTACAATTACTGACACCGAGGGTGTCTTTATCAAAAGTGTAGAGTGATAAGTCATTATCTTCAGATATAAGATACTTTACTCCGCGGCTTGCAGAAGTAAGCTGTGCTTGAGCAGGAGTACCTGTTTCAATGTTCGTTTGTTCAGGGTTTTGGTTGGAACTATCTGAATTATTAGTGTTACCACCGCAACCAATAAGCAACATTCCTGTTGCAACAGAGAGTGTGAGTAGAGATGTTTTCATTGTCTTTCCTTGAGTTAAATTTCGAGAAGAGTATAAAATAAAGGTATGAATTATTTATGAACTTTTTGGTGCTATCGTCAATAATCAGTTTGTTTTTGCTACGTTTGATTTGGATGAATCCATCTTGATTATTATATTTATACACATTAAAAAGAAGATTGTGCAAAAGCTTTATATGCGTTTGACCTTCTTATATCTATAAATGTCTCAAATGAAAAAATGTCAGACTTGGAATATAGCTATAGCACACGTTTGGACTCGGAAAGAGAAAAAACTATTTATTCTCCCAAAGATATTACCTTTGGTGAAGATGCCTCTTTCATATATTTGTAGATTTGCCTACATATTTTATTATCAAAACATCTCGATACTTACACTTCATAGACAATACAACATTAGTATCAAGTAAACTATCCGTTAGTTTGGTGGTGATATTAAGAAGTGTTATGATTTTATAAAATGAAAAAGCCATGAATTTATTAAGATACTGATTGATAAGCATCAAATTGGCTATGCAATTTAGTTTTTATATTATGGCTAATATGTAACGATGAATAGCCCATAAAAAGTTTTAGAGTTTTACTCAACCCTTACCGTAATATCACGGCGGACACTGTTTAGTTCACTATCTGTTGCTACCACTTCAATCTCATAAACATTATCAACATTGGCATCAGTCGGTGTGGCTAAGCTTGGCAC
>JANTGV010000033.1 GCA_024762745.1 Sulfurimonas sp.
GCCAGTTTAAGACAACTATAAATACTCTAGGAGTACAATGAACTCAGATAGAGAAAAGGAGTCCTAAAATGGCAAAAAGTGAAAAAGAAGAGAAGAAGTTAAGTAAAAAAGAGCTTGAAAAACTAGCACTAAAAAAGAAAGAAAAAAAAGAGGCCAAAAAGAAAGCTAAAAAACAAGAAAAGAGAAAAAAGTCGAAGAAGACGAAAGCCAAAAAAGAGGCGCAAAAAAAGTTGAGAGTGAAGCTTACTAAAAAGAAAAAAGAGAAAGCAAAGGCTAAGAAGAAAAAAGCAAATAGAAATTCTAAAAAAGATTCGTAGTATCTAGCCTTGTGCTAGATATAATAGTGTAAAATCCTCTATATCACCTCCCTACCTTTAAACTTTTTTTTAAATTTTAAGAGATATATACTTTAATTTATATAGATTGTTGTAGAATAATGTAATTAATTTTATGGAGTTTAAATGCGTAAAGAAAAGATAGATAAAACACCCGCAAGGTTGGATTTTCTGCAGAGTTTTACAGGTTTAATACTCGCTCTGTTTATCATGGGGCATATACTTTTTGAAGCTTCAATATTAATCTCAAATGAGATGATGTATATGGTGACAATAATGTTCGAAGGTTATTATTTCTTTGGAGAGACATATCCGGGAATTATCTCATTTTTAGCCGCTGCAATTTTTGTTATATTTATTCTTCATGCTGCAATAGCTATGAAAAAATTTCCTTCATCGTATAGAAACTACAAGGTAATGAAGAATCATGTATCTAGAATGAAGCATGAGGACTCATCTCTCTGGATAATACAAATAATTACCGGTTTCATGATGTTTTTTATGGGCTCAGTGCATCTCTATATGATGATTGCAGAGCCTGCAGACATAGGCCCCTACGCCAGTTCACATAGAGTTGTAGATGAGTTTATGGGACCTCTTTACTTTATGCTTTTAATCTCTGTAGTTTCACACGCATTCATAGGTCTCTATCGTTTAGCTCTAAAATGGGGATTTATGGAGGGGGAAAATACTAAAGTCTCTCGTGCCAGATTTAAATTACTTATGAAAGCTATGATAGCTATTTATATAATCGTTGGGCTTGCTTCTTTGGGAAAATACACTTACATAGGTCTGACACATGATTTTAGCGATGGTGTACGATATAAGTCTGAAACGATTAAGATGGAGAATCACTAATGAAAGTAGTCTATACAGATGTTTTAATCATTGGTGGTGGTCTTGCAGGTCTTAGAGTCGCGACAGGTGTCAAAGAGAGAGGTCATGATGCAGTGGTTCTCTCACTTGTTCCTCCAAAACGTTCACACTCGGCAGCAGCTCAAGGTGGAATGCAAGCATCTTTAGCAAACTGTAAAATGGGAGAAGGTGACAATGAAGATGTACACTTCTCAGACACTATCAAAGGAAGCGACTGGGGAGCTGATCAAGAAGTAGCACGTATGTTTGTTCACTGTGCACCAAAGGCAATCCGTGAACTTGCTCACTGGGGTGTTCCTTGGACTCGAGTCCATCGTGGAGAGCATACAGCTATTATAAATGCAGAGAGAGTGACAATCAGTGAAAAAGATGAAGCGCATGGACTTATAACGGCACGCGATTTTGGCGGTACTAAAAAATGGAGAACCTGTTATACATCTGATGGTACAGGACACTCTATGCTTTTTGCTATGGATAACAAAGCTAAACAGGAGAAAGTCGAAGTACATGAACGTTTAGAAGCGATTTCACTTATTCATGAAAATGGTCGCTGCTACGGGGCTGTTGCAAGAAACCTTATGAGTGGAGAGCTTGTAGCTTATGTATCAAAGGCAACAACAATCGCAACTGGTGGATATGGCCGTATCTATAGTGTTTCAACAAACGCAATTATATGTCAAGGAATGGGTCAGGCGATAGCACTTGAGACTGGAGTTGCGACACTTGGAAATATGGAAGCTATACAGTTTCACCCTACTGCCATAGTTCCTGTTGGAATTCTTACTACTGAAGGATGTCGTGGTGATGGGGGACTTCTATTAGATAAAGACGGATACAGATTTATGCCAGATTATGAGCCGGATAAAAAAGAGCTAGCCTCACGTGATGTTGTAAGTCGTAGAATGACGGAACATATGAGAAAAGGTAAAGGTGTCAAGAGCCGTTATGGAGACCACTTATGGTTGGACATTACAATTCTTGGACGCGAACATATAGAAAAAAATCTTCGCGAAGTTAAAGAGATATGTGAGAACTTTTTAGGAATAGATCCTGCGGTAGATTGGATCCCGGTTCGTCCGACTCAGCACTACTCTATGGGTGGAATTAGAACAAAATATACTGGAGAGTCTCAAACTCTCAAAGGCCTCTACTCTTGTGGTGAAGCAGCTTGTTGGGATATGCATGGCTTTAACCGTCTTGGCGGGAACTCTGTTAGTGAGACTGTTGTCTCTGGAATGTTAGTGGCTGAGTATATCAGTGATTATCTCGACAGTGATGAGAGTCATTTGAGTATTCATACTGCGAATGTAGAAAAGTTTGTGAAGGTTGAACAAGAAAAATTAGATGCTCTCCTAGCCAAAGAGAATGGGGAAGATGCGTATGTGCTTCGTCGTGCTATGGAAGATATAATGATGAACAAGGTTGGAATCTTTAGAAATGGGGATGACCTGCAAGAGGCTGTTAATGAGCTTGAAGAGTTGCATAAACGCTCTAAAAACATTGAAGTTTTTCGTTCAAAATCTCGCGCAGCGAATCCTGCACTTGTAAATGCATACAGAACGCAAAAGATGATAAAAGTTGCACTTACTGTAGCCTATGGGGCACTACTTAGAAAAGAGAGCCGTGGAGCTCATTCACGTGAGGATTATCCAGAGCGTGATGATGCCAATTGGTTGAAACGCTCAATTACATCTTGGCCTGATGCGAATCAGACTATACCAACCATGGAGTATGAAGAGATAGATATATCAAAAATGGAACTGCCACCAGGTTTTCGTGGTTATGGAAAAGATTTAACTAAGCATCACCCTCAAACGCAGGAAAGAGAGACTATAGTTAAGACAATCAGAGAAAAGCTGGAAACAGAGGGTGGGGATCGTTACAAAATCCAAAATGCCCTTATGCCTTTTTTAGATAAACTCCCTGAAAAATATCGTGGGACTAATGAGAGATTAGGAGAGAACGCATGAGTGATAAAAAACCGAGACTTTTAAAGATAAGTATACTGCGTTTTGATCCGCATGATCCTGATGATTTTCCACATATGGAGACTTTTGAGGTAGAAGAAGCTGATGGGATGACCCTTTTCATAGCTCTTAATGAGATACGTGAGCATCATGATAATTCACTAAAGTTTGACTTTGTATGTCGTGCAGGAATCTGTGGAAGCTGCTCTATGCTTGTAAACGGTCGTCCAACACTTGCGTGTAGAACTTTGACTGCAAAACTCGATGAACACTTTACACTCGCACCACTGCCTCTGTTTGAACTTATAGGAGACCTTTCTGTATATACCGGAAAGTGGATGAGAGGCTTAAACGCAAGGTTAGAGACTTGGATTCATGATAAAGAAGAAGAGCTGAATGTTGATAAATTAGAAGAGAGAATGGAGCCAGCTTTAGCTGATGAGATTTACGAACTTGATCGTTGTGTAGAGTGTGGATGTTGTGTTGCCGGATGTGGTACAGCACAGATGAATCCATATTTTGTGGGAGCAGTTGGACTTAACAAAATTGCTCGCTATCAACTAGACCCAAGAGATAAACGTAGTGATGATGACTACTATGAGTTGATTGGAAATGAAGATGGAGTTTTTGGTTGCATGACACTTTTAGGGTGTGAGGATGTCTGTCCAAAAGATTTGCCACTTCAGAGTAAAATAGCGTATCTAAGACGTATGATGCTCAAAAATACATTAAAATAAATAGGAACAAAATTATATGGATATAAAAGATAAAGTCAAAAAGTTTGAAAAGGGTGACTGCGCAGAAAATAAAGTTTTTTATCAAGCAATGGAAGAGGTTATTTACTCAATCGCACCGCTTTTAGAGTCAGATGAAAAATATGCGAGATATGCAATACTTGAGAGACTTGTTTTACCAGATAGAATTATAAAGTTTAAAGTTACTTGGATGGATGATAAGCAACAGATTCAAGTAAATACCGGTTACCGCGTACAGTTTAACAATGCACTTGGACCATATAAAGGCGGACTGCGTTTTCACCCGAGTGTTAATGAGGGAATACTAAAGTTTTTAGGGTTTGAGCAGATACTTAAAAATTCTTTGACTGGTCTTCCTATCGGTGGTGCTAAAGGTGGAAGTGACTTTGACCCAAAAGGCAAGAGTGATTTTGAGGTTATGAAGTTCTGTTCTGCGTTTATGACAGAGTTACATAAATATATCGGTCCTAGAATGGATGTTCCTGCTGGAGATATTGGAGTTGGCTCTCGTGAAATCGGCTATCTTTTTGGAGAGTATAAGAAGATTACTTCAACATATGAGGGTGTTCTTACAGGAAAGCCTTTTGTATTTGGTGGTTCTTTGATGCGTCCTGAGGCAACGGGATATGGAACGGTCTATTTTACAGAGAAGATGTTGGAATTAGAAGGAAAAGAGCCTCTAGAGGGTAAAATATGTACTGTAAGTGGAGCTGGAAATGTAGCTCTGCATGCGATAGAAAAACTGCAGCAACTTGGCGCTATTCCAGTCTCTTGTACAGATTCTAAAGGAACAATTTATGACTCTAGAGGTGTTGATCTATTTCTGTTAAAAGAGTTGAAACTTGAACGTAGGGTTTCTCTTGAGGAGTATGTAAAGACGCATCCTGAAGCTAAGTATACTCCTGTTGAAGATTACCCAGAAGGTGCTCATGCAGTTTGGGATATACCATGTTATGCTGCGTTTCCATGTGCTACACAAAATGAGCTCAATGATATTGATGCTCAAAATTTGATAGTTAACGGATGTGTAAGTGTAAGTGAAGGTGCAAATATGCCATCTACTCCAAAAGCCGTGAATGATTTCTTGTCTCATAAAATCTGTTTTGCTCCTGCAAAAGCAGCAAACGCAGGTGGAGTTGCCGTAAGTGAGTTTGAGATGTCTCAAAACGCAGCGATGGCTAAATGGACTTTTGAAGAGGTCGATGAAAAATTGAAAACAACTATGCACCAGATATGTACACGTGTCGCGTTGACAGCTAAAGATTATGGTGTTGAAGGTAACTATGTAGACGGTGCAAATATCGCAGGTTTTAAGAAAGTTGCTGATGCTATGATAGCAGAGGGTATATAGGAGAATCTTATCAAATATTTTATAGTTCTATTTTTTCTAATCATATCTCTATCTTTAAACGCAGGTGAGGTAAAGTATACAAAGTTTTTAGACAGGCAGATTGAGTTTGTGTATCAGATGGATGAACACAATATTACTCAAGAAGTTATTAAGAATATTGTTAGGGAACAGGAGTTGGCATACGAACTTGCACTTGATGAACTTATGTCAAATAAGAGTGACTATATAGAGAGCTTGAATCTTTTTAGTTCAGAGATTTTTTCACTTAAGAAGATTATGTCGATTAATAAAAGAGCAGGGAATACATATGCTGTTTTAAGAGATGAAGTGTTGGTAAAATCATATAGAGTGGTTCGTGCACAACAGCAACTAATAAAAAATATTTTGCTTGCTCTTGACCTGCCTGATATAGAGAAGTTTGAGGAGGCATTAAATAACTATATAACTCAAAATCAACTAGAAGTTCAAAAAATTTATGCAACGAGCTATCTTGAAAAACTCTCTATAGAGTCAGATTCGAAAACTTTGAGACAGGCGAAAAAAAATATTAAAGAGTTTTATGCACTTAAAGAGATAAATGTTGATATGGTTAATAATATCTATAAACTTGAAAATAGAATGTATAGACTTAATAAATATAGTAAATATCATCTTATTAAACCGGTTTTATATATAAACTCTCTAAAAACAGTACAGTCTGTTAACAATATTTTGGAACCTTATGGTTTAACGATTGTAAAAATAGTTTTTATCATTATTTTATTTATTTTGATTTATGCTTTTAGAAAATTCATTTATACTCCTCTCGAGGGATATGTCCTTAAGATTGATCTTCTGAAAAAATATTCTCACCAGATTTCAGCACGTCTGCGAAAACCGATAGACTATGTCATCATAATTATAAACATCAATATGGCGATATTTGTTTATAATGATTTTAGTAATGTTGAAGTAGTTTCTAAAATTTTTAATATGATTTACGGCTTTTTCTTTATGTTAATTATTTATAAGGTTGTAAATACAGTTGCAGGTATAAAACTCCATGAGATTGATACGTCTGAGAAGAAGATCAAGAATGAGCTTATAAATGTTGGTATGAAAATACTCAACTTTACAATTGTAATTATAGGACTGTTGATTATCCTCTATTTTGCAGGTGTGAACTTAACAGCTGTTTTATCAGGTCTTGGAATAGGTGGTTTAGCTGTTGCGTTTGCTGCAAAAGATACTATTGCAAACTTTTTTGGAACTCTCTCAATTCTCTTTAGTGATGTTTTCTCTCAAGGTGATTGGATCGTTGTTGACGGTAAAGAGGGAGTAGTTGTTGAGATAGGGCTTAGAGTTACAACAATCAGAACATTTGATAATGCGCTAATATCGATTCCAAATGGTACAGTGGCTGTGAAAGATGTTCAAAACTGGGATAGAAGAACTCTTGGAAGAAGAATTAAGATGAGTCTTGGTATCAAATATAATTCTAAGTCGCAGGATATTAAAAACGCAGTGGCAGAGATTCGTGAGATGATAGATCAACACCCTAAAATAATCACTCAAAATACTAAGTATGAACACTCTTTAAAGAAGGGAAATATATTGGTATCCAGGGATGATTTAGAGGGTGTGAAAAAGAATCTTTTAGTCTATTTGGATGAGTTTGGTGATTCAAGCATGAATATTCTGATTTACTGTTTTACTAAGTCAATTAAATGGGATGAATGGCTGGAGACTAAAGAGGAGATTATGCATAATATTATGGAGATATTTGAAAGAAACTCGTTAGAGTTTGCGTTTCCTTCTATATCAATCTATAATGAAAGTGAGACAAAAACGCAAGATTAAGTTTTCTAATATCAGTTTCAGTATTTTGTGATAAAATCATCACTTCAAAAAAACTAATATAAAGAATTTTAGCATGCAAAATAGACAAGCAAGAGCGAACATTTATGGACTTTTATCTCGTATATTACTCCAAGAACTAGATATTGAAACTTTTAAAATGATGAAAGAGGATGAAAATATTATGGACTTTTTTCCTACTCTTAAAGAGTGGGAGCCGTTAAAGAGTATGGATGAGAAAAAACTTCTAGATGAAGTGATCAGTCCAGATTTTGTAAACCTATCAATTCTTCACTTAATCCCTTATGAGACTTTTTATACAAGAGATGACCAGATGGTAGAGACTGGTGGAGCGAACCCTGTTACAGATATGTATAGTGCATATGATTTTATGGTCGATTATGAGGCTGCGAGAACAGTTTCATCTGATCATATTGGTATAGAGTTAGAGTTCATGCATCACCTTGTAAACGCAGAGATGGCGGCTGCTAAAGAGAATGATGAAAAAGCAGTTGCTGAGTTAGTAAATGTACAGCATGAATTTTTAAATAAACATCTTCTTCAATGGGCTCCAATGTATCTTATAAATATGAAATATGAAGCAAGAACACCTCTCTATTATGATGGAGCAGAGATGGCTTTAGAGTTTATGTTGAGTGATAATGAGTATTTGACAAAAGAGATAGCTTAGTCTAATGCTACATTTAAACGCAGGCTTATGCGTTCGTTCTCTGAGTGTAGAGAGTGAGTGTAATAAGTGTGAGGCTGTATGTCCGACAGATGCCATTGTAGTGGGGGAAAAACCACTTCCATCTATAAACTTCTCTTCTTGTGTGGAGTGTGCAGCATGTCATGCAATCTGTCCGACAGAGGCTTTAGGACTCGATACATTCAACTCTACAGATTTTTTCTTTGATTTTGTAGAGAGTAATGAGAATTTAATATCGTGTAAGAAAAATGTTCCATGTATTGCGAGTTTAAGTGTTGAGCATATAATCTCGATAGCAGTACTCAAAAAAGATATAGTCTTTGATATGGGATACTGTGGTGATTGTGAGATTGCCTCAACTTGTCATAAGCAGATAATGCAAAACTATGAAGAAGCCAGTTATCTCTTGGAAGCGATGGAGAATGATGCCAAGATAAGACTTGAAGATATACGTTTTGAACCAGAAGATAAAGAGACAAGTAGAAGAGGGTTTTTAAGTAACATAAACCTTAAAACTGTTGGAGAGGTGAAAAATAGTTTTGAGCAAGAGGTTATCAAAGCGGGTGATGAGTTAGTTGAACATACTCTAGAAAAAACAGATATTGCCCTTTTGAAAAGAAAAACAATACCAGAGAAGAGAAAGATATTTTTCACAG
>JANTGV010000034.1 GCA_024762745.1 Sulfurimonas sp.
TAAGTATGAGTGGTTATGGCATAAGTGAAGAAGCTAAAATAGTTCTACAGGAGTATAAGTATCTTAATAACTTTTTAGAGATGCCTATAGTCGCAGCTACGTTTTTACTCGGTGTAACTATGGTTATAATCGGTGTATTTGTTGCTATAAGATATCATAAAACCTGCTGTATAAAAACTGCAGGAACAGGAGTCGTACTTACTGTTATGGCTATTTTGTTAAATGTCGGACTAAATAACACATCATTTTATCCGTCAACATATGATTTACAGAGTTCTTTGACGATTATGAACAGCTCTGGAAGTCACTATACACTGACAGTAATGAGTTATGTTGCATTAATGGTGCCTTTTGTTCTTGCTTATATAGCATTCGCTTGGTACTCAATGGACAGGGTGAAAATCACAAAAGAGGAGATAGAATCTCCAGATGCACATTACTATTAGGAGTTGAAAATGGATTATACATACGAATTGATTTGGTTCTCGCTATGGCCGATAGTTATCTATACAGCGTATAGATTAGTTTTAAGAAATGTAAAAAAGTACGAATTTAAGGATTAAAATGAAAAAAACAATATTTATGGATAAATATCCTGTTTTTAGTTTAGAGATACAAAAAGATGAAACAGGTTTAAAGAGTCTAGATGAGATAGTAGAGTATTATAAAAATAAGATAGATAAGCATCCTATTGCTGCGTTTATATCTATATTTGACCACTATAGTCATACAAAAGCCTTAGATGGTGAGATTAACCCTGAGATTAAAAATGCTAAAAATGTTGTTTTCTGCTTTGGTGCAGCACTGCCAAGTACAAAAATATTGGCAGTACGTCCAAGAAGTATTGGTATATCTGAATTGGAAGACTCTTTTGTCATTGATTTTATAGAGGCTCCAAATGAGAAGTTACATGATGTGATGGAGCAGTGGAGTAAAGATATTATCAAAGTCAGATAGTGTCTTTTTATGAACAAAAATATGTAGGAGAAAAGATGATTTTTGATTTAACTCACAACAAAATAAACGATAGATATAAACTGATGGCACAGACAATCATCCCCAGACCTATTGCATGGGTAGTTACAGAAGATAAAGGTGTAATAAACGCAGCTCCCTTTAGTTATTTCATAGGTCTCTCTTCATCTCCGGCAACAGTTTTAATCTCTGTGGGACATAAGTCTGATGGTTCGCCAAAAGATACTCTTGCAAACATTAGAAAGAGTAAAAAGTGCACTATTTGTATGGTGGACGAGAAAAGTTTTGAGAAGATGCATTTTAGTTCAAAAGAGTTAGAGAAGGCAGAGAGTGAACTCACTGCGTTTGAGATAGAGAGTGAAAAACATTTTGATGATTTTCCTGTAATGATAAAAGATGTTCCAGTTGCCTACTTCTGCGATTTTAATCAAGAGATTGATTTAGGTGGAGGCTCAACTATACCTCTCGTTTTAAGTGTCAAACATATTTATGTTAAAGATGAGTGCATAATAGATAAAGAAAAACTTACAATTAAATTCAACCCTATAGCTAGAATCGGTAAGAATTATTCAATTTTGGGAGAGGAGTTTCTTGCACCAAAAATACCTTAACTAAGCTAGAAATATGGTAGAATAGTATCACAAAATATGATAGTAGGATTTGTGATGAATACCAGAAGCATTAAGTTTAGGATTATGTTTTTCTTTGTTAGTATTTTACTTCTTTTGGGGTTAGGAATTGCGTTTAGTGCAGCAAAAGGTGCACAAGATGAAATACTTAAGACGCGAATGGAACAGATGGGTTCCATTAAGATGAGCAAAGCACAGCATATAGAAGATTATTTTTCTCAGATGGAGTATATTTTATCTTCACGTGCTCTTAGTAGTAAAACTGTTCAACTTCTTTGGGATTTTGATGAATTTTATGGTGCCTTTGAAGATCAAGAACTTGATTTGGATGAGGTGCGTAAATCTCTTTTATCATACTATACAAATGAATTTCTCCCCCGTGTAAATTATGAAGTCTTAAATGCACCCGTAAAAAGAGCTCCAGAGTCATATCTTCCAAAAACAGATAAAGGTTTAGTCGCTCAATATATATACATTTCACAAAACAAAAATGCAGTAGACTCTAAAGAGCTTCTCAATATGAATAAGAAGTTTAAAAATGAGTACTCAGACCTTCATGTGCAGCAGCATCCTATAATGAGAGATATACTTAAAGATTTTGGTAAGAATGATATCTACTTTGTCAATATGGATGGTGATGTTGTCTACAGTGTTTTTAAAAGAATTGATTACGGGACAAATCTTTTAACTGGTCCATTTGCAAACAGTGGTTTAGGTAAGGCTTTTCAAAAGAGTCAAAAAACGCCAAGGGGTACTGTTGCATTTGAGGATGTTGCTCCATATGAGCCAAGCTTTAATAAAGAGGTTGCATTTTTGGCAATGCCAATATATTTTGGTGAAGATAATGAAGGTGCTCTAATCTTTCAACTTCCAAAGAAAAAAATTGATGAGATTATGAACTTTAATAACATGGTTGACAAGGTTGGACTGGGTTCAAGCGGAGAGGCTTATTTGGTAGGTTCTGATTTGACGATGAGAAATAATGGTCGTTTTATAAAAAATATAGATGATAAGAGTGTTAAAGAGGCAGCAACAACTATTGGTGTTTACAAAATTGACACAGAGGCTACAAGAGCTGCAATAAGTGGTAAGAATGAGACAACCCTTGGTATTGACTACTTAAATAATGAAGTTATAAGTTCTTATGCACCGATTAATGTTTATGGGAACAGATGGGCGATAGTTGTAAAGATAAATAAAGAAGAGGCACTGCAAAACGCAAGAAGTGAGTTTTTCGCAACACTTTTGATTGCGGCTATCTTTATGGTTTTGATAGTAGTGCTCTCTCTCTTTGCAATACAAAAAATGATAATATCAAAACTTGAAACTCTTCAAGATGCTACTTATAATCTTGCCAAAGGTGAGGGTGATTTAAGAAGTAAGATAGTGGTTCCTAAGGGTGATGAGATTCATGAAGTGGCTGAAAATGTAAATGAGTTTATAGAAAAAGTTCGCCAGACAGTATCTCAGGCTACATCAACATCATCACATAATACAGAGGTCGCAAACACACTGCTCAGTGCTTCGATAGATATGAAGAAAAAGGCAGATGAAGAGAGTAGTATTGTTCAAGAAGTATCGAATGATGGAGTTGATCTTCAAGATGTTTTAGTTAACTCTATAGAGCAGGCCAAAGAGACTAAAGAAAATATAGACTCTGCAGGAAATGTACTTAAAGGAGTAAACACTCAAATAGTACAACTCGCGAATGAGATAGAGCAGAAGTCTCAAGATGAGCTTGAACTTTCACATAAGCTAGAACAGTTAAGCGCAGATGCCACACAGGTAAAAGATGTTTTAAATGTAATCTCTGACATTGCAGACCAGACGAATTTACTCGCATTAAACGCAGCTATAGAAGCTGCACGTGCAGGTGAGCATGGTCGTGGTTTTGCTGTTGTTGCCGATGAAGTGAGAAAGCTTGCTGAGAGAACGCAAAAGTCTCTCTCTGAGATTAACTCTACAATCAGTGTGATAGTACAGTCCATAAACGATGCAAGTGAGAGTATGTCAAGAAACGCACAGGATGTAGAGAGTATATCCAAGAGTGCAAGTGAGACAGAGCTTGAGATTATCTCGAGTGTGGAGTCTATAGAGAAGTCTATAGTTCAAGTGGATGAGACAGTAAATGGATACATCAGTAACTCAAAAACCATAGAGAAAATGGTGGAAAAAGTATCTAATATCGAAGTGATTTCAGTTGAGAACAAAAAGACAATAGACAATATTTCGGATGCATCCTCTAAGCTCTCTGAGATGACCACAGGTCTTAATAACCTACTGCAAGGGTATCGTACCTAAGAGTGATAAAGTTAAAGTACCTCAATCACTATCCGGCTAAGGTTCAAGAGCAAGTTAGTCAGCTCATAAAGGCTGATAAACTCTCTAAGTATCTTTTAGAAAAGTATCCTAAGAGCCATAATATTAAAAATGACAAAGCTCTTTTTATATATACGACTCGAATAAAAAATGAGTACATTAAAAAGTCTGCTCCTCTAAATAAAACAGTTTATGATGGCAAAATAAATGTTATCCACAATGCTTTGGGAACTCACCACTATGTCTCTAGAGTTCAAGGAAGCAAGTTAAAAACTAAAAATGAGATAAGAGTCGCATCACTGTTTAAAAGTGTACCTGAGAAATTTTTAGAGATGATAGTTGTTCATGAACTCGCACATTTTAAAGAGAAAGAGCACAACAAGGCGTTCTATAAGATGTGTGAATATATGCAGGTAGATTATCACCAAACAGAATTTGATTTAAGATTATACTTAACGCAGATGGATATTGCCGGTAAATTCGAGGAGTGGAACTAACTCAGAGATAAGAGTTTTATTGATAATACAACTTTATATGTTAAAATTAAATGATAAAATACAAAAGGGTCTGTTCATGTCAAATGATATAAGTCCATCTCTCATTCAAAGTATCATAGATTCACAAAAAGATTTAGTTGTTATATTTCATAATAACAGAGAACTGCTCATCAATAAGGCTTTTCAAAAATTTGTTGGCGTTTCCTCTGTAGAAGAGTATCAAGAGGGATTTGGCCCCTTCGTAAATAACTTTGTTCCTCACCCATCTTATTTTAATGCTGATTTTATAGAAGATGGTGAGACCTGGTTTGATGCTATTTTGAGAAAACCAAAGTTAGAGCAGATCGTGAGTATGATGAACAGTACCCATGATCCTCACGCCTTTGCTGTTGAGATAGATAGGAATACTCCAGAGTATGTAATTGTTACCTTTAATGATATTACCCAGAGTCTCATAAAACGTATTATGATAGAGAATGAAAAAAATATTGATAAAAAGAGCGGGGCTTATGCAAAAGAGTACTTTCTACAGGTTGCGAACAGTTATCAGGAAGCAGCAGTTTTTAATGAGAAGATTGTAGGTGCTATTTCAATTGATATTAAAAATAGTGATGAGTTTTCTGCAGCTAGTTTTGTAGAGTTCCTAAAAAACAGTACACGTCAGGATGATATGATAGTACGCTGGAGTGATAGAAAATATTTAATTGTCTTTCTTACTGATGGTGAACTCAATGCTCTCTTAGTGTTAAAAAAATTAGAGGAGATTCTAAAAAAAAGAGATCCAGAAGAGAACTTATACCAGCTCTCTCTACATGCCCAAAAAGGGGGAGAAAATATAGATTTTGTAGTTAAGAAGGTTCTTGCGTCTTAATCCATCCAGCGAGATGGGTCATAGCCGTCAGTTGGACGCAATACTTCTTTTTTTTCTAGTTCTTTTCTGAGTAAATAACTGCCCTCTTCTTTTTCAAATCCAAATTGTTCATAAAATTTCATCGATTTTTGTTTTTCAGTAATGTTAATTTCAAGAGCATCATAAAGAGAAGCAGCCTCTTGTAAAAATTGTTCCATCATAAAAGAACCGACACCTTGTCCTTTAAACTTAGGGATGATTGCAACACTGAGTCTTGGAGTCTCATCATGATTTAATCGTCTTGACCAGATAGCACCGGCGATTTCATTGTCAACCAAGGCGTAGAGACCTAAATCTTTATTTGTAAAGCCATAAAAGTCAGTATATTTTGAGAGTTCCTGAGGAGTATTAGGATGTGCATATTTAAACATATCTACAACTATTTTCTGTTCACTTGACCTTAAAAAATATAACTCTCTGCTCATCCTAGCTCCTCCATTTTCTTCTCATACTCTGCATTAATCTCTTCTAGTTCCATGGACAACTCTTCAAACTCTTCAAAACTCTCCTCAACTCTCTTCTCTTCATCGGCCACGATTTTTGACAGTTCCATGAGTGTAGCACTATCTCCTGCGTTTGAAGCCTCAATAAGCTCTTGGTGATGAGCCTCTAACTGCTCTTCTAGTTGCATGATACTGTTTTCGAGTTTTTCTATTCTCTTCTTTAAAGGAGAAGTTAATTTATTTCTCTCACGAACCAGTTCTGCTTTTAACTTTTTATTCTCTTTAGTATTGGATTTTGGAACAGATTTTACTCTCTCTTCCACCTCCTCTTCTTCCCAGCCAACTTTCTCTAAAAAGTCATCATAGCCACCATCAAAATACTCTGCTCCATCTTTGGCAAAGATGATAAGTCTGTCACAAACACGACGAAGTAACTCTTCTGAGTGAGTTACGATGATAACTGCACCTTCAAAATTTTGTATAGCTTTTGTAAGTGCTTCGATAGAGTCTATGTCAAGGTGATTAGTCGGTTCATCAAGAAAGAGAAGGTTTACATCTCTTGCTAAAATCTGACCGAGCATAACACGGCTTTTTTCTCCTCCTGAGAGCAGTGATATCTTCTTATCAGCGCTCTCTCCACTAAACATCATCGCTCCACAGATACTTCTAATGGATTGGGTTGAGAGTTTACTGTTTGCAGAGTGTATCTCATCTGTTACAGTTGCATCTTGGTGAAGTCTGTCAATATTTGTTTGACCAAAGTGTGCGAACTCTACTGATGGATGGGAGTGAATATCACCGCTTAGTTGTTTGAGCTCTCCTGCAAGAGTATTTAGCAGTGTTGATTTACCTTTACCATTCTTACCGATAATTCCTATACACTCACCGCGTTTAATATTAAAAGATATATCTTTGAAGAGGATATTCTCAGGCGTATAACCAAAACTGAGGTTATCAACTTCTAGCATTATCTTTGCAGGGGACTCTTTAAAGTTGAAGTTGAACTCAAGAGCGTTGTCAAATGAGAGTTCATCCAAGAGTTCCATTTTTTCTAACTGTTTTACTTTTGACTGAGCAAGAGATGCAGTTGAGGCTCTAGCCTTATTTTTTGCTATGAACTCTTCAAGCTCTTTTATTTTTTTATCCTGTGCTATTTTTTGCTTAGCGTGAAGTTCGTCATTTGAAGCTAACTGCTTGTAAAATTTATGAGTATCGCCTTGAATCATTTCGATTTTTTTACGAACTATTCCCATAGTATGGGTACAAACACTATCCATAAAATCACGGTTGTGAGTGACGAGAATAACCTCACCTTCAAAAGCTCTCAAAAAGTTTTTAAGCCAACGAAGAGAGACAATGTCAAGATAGTTGGTAGGTTCATCCAAAAGAAGTAGGTTAGGCTCAGTAACAAGTAGTTTTGCCAAGTTAATACGGATTTGGTAACCACCAGAAAAAGAGAGTGGGTCTTTTTCTAAGTCATCTTGAGTGAATCCGAGTCCAAAAAGAATTTTTTCAACTCTATAAACATCATACTTCATCTCATCTGTAAGTGCAAGAGCTGCCTCTTCTCGAAGTGTAGACTCACTAAACTTGAGGTGCTGTTTGAGAGTTCCAATTCTATAGTTTTTTGGGATGATAATATCACCGCCATCAGGAGTCTCTTCACCTAAGATCATCTTAAAAAGGGTAGATTTTCCACTTCCGTTTCGTCCAACTAAGCCGACGCGATTCCCTGCGTTTAGTTTCAAGTTAAGTTTGTTAAAAAGTTCTTGTTTCGCGAAATTTTTTGAAATATTTGTCAATTGAATCATAAGGGAATTATATCTAATTAGATAGAATAGATTAAGGAGAATCCATGGCAGATATAAATATGGTTAAAAGTGAGCGTTTTGAGGCGCTAGACATGCTTCGTGGACTAGCAATAATTATAATGGCGCTCGACCATGCAAGGGGTTTTTTTGGATTGGGTTTTGTGTTAAGCGCTCCAACTAATTTGGACCTAACAAATATGGAAGTGTTTATAACTCGCTGGATTACACACTTTGCAGCACCTACATTTATATTTTTAGCAGGAATAGGTATCTTTTTTGCCTCTGGACGTCGAACTAAAAGTGAACTTGCTATGCTTGCATTTAGTCGTGGTGTTTGGCTTATATTTTTAGAGCTCACTCTTGTTGGGTTTTTCTGGAGTTTTTCATCTGATTTTATCTATCAGCCAAAAATAGGGGTTTTATTTGTTATTGGTGTCTGTATGATAGCGATGGCGGGTTTAATTTACCTTCCAAAATTTTTAATTGCGTTTATAGCTGCTGTTATGATTTTAGGGCACAATTTTTTTGATGGAGTTCAGGCTGAGAGTTTTGGTGCTTTTGCTTGGGTTTGGCAAGTTTTACATGTAAACAGCAGCATCTATATTGGCTCCATAGAACTTCGTGTCATCTACCCATTCATTCCTTGGATTGGAGTTATGGCAATGGGATATCTTTTTGGTCCCGCTACAAAACTACCTAGAGTTCAGAGAAAAAAGATATTTCTCTTTTGGGGATTGGCTCTTTTAGTTTTTGGTTTGGTTTTAAGATATTTCAATGTGTATGGAGATAGTGCGCAATGGAGTATGCAAGAGACCTTAGAGCTATCCATTATAAGCTTTTTAAATTTTACAAAATATCCAGTATCTCTAATTTATCTGTCCCTATTTTTAGGGTTT
>JANTGV010000035.1 GCA_024762745.1 Sulfurimonas sp.
GTGAAGAGTGGTATATACTTTTTGCAAAATCCAACAGTTTCTTTTCTTTTAATGATTTTCCTAGAGCCTCTGTATTTGTAACTATATTATTTAAAGGCGTATAGATTTCATACTTTACATTTGAAAGAAACTTATGCTTAGCCATGCTCGCCTGTTGAGCGATTAACTTAACATCTTCCACTCTTGCATGCTGTTTTTCAAGCTCTCTTTGAAGAGATTCAACCTTTTGAAGCTGTGAGCCAATAAAACTAGTTTTTGTAACATCCACTTCTTGTGAATGTGATGAATTAACATTTTGAAGTAACTCTTTTTTTAAACTCTCTACTTCAGACTCTAACTCATCAACTCTATTTGAGTCTTTCTGAGGCTTAACTTTTAAATATACATACACACCCAAAAAAAGAAGCAAAGCTTCAATGCCGCCTATAACAAGTATCTCATTAAAATTAAATAACAAATCACATACCTTATTAAAATTATTGACTTATTATACTAAAAATCTGTTATTTAAATATTATTATTTGTGTAATGCTAATTCTTTTTTTAGATACTCTCCCGTATAAGATCCTGTCTTCTCATAAGTCTCTGCAATGTCCTCAGGAGAGCCTTCTGCAATAATTAAACCACCGCCAGATCCACCCTCTGGACCCATATCTATAATCCAATCTGCGTTTTTTATCATATCAAGATTATGTTCAATAATTAAGACACTGTTACCAAGCTCTACAAAATGGTGTAGAACCTTTGTCAATCTGTCTACATCTGCAAAGTGAAGTCCAGTTGTAGGTTCATCTAAAATATATAATGTTTTTCCTGTATCTTTACGAGAGAGCTCTTTACTTAACTTTATTCTTTGAGCCTCACCACCAGACAGAGTCACTGCATTTTGACCTAGTGTGATATATCCAAGCCCAACATCAACTAATGTTTTCATCTTCTGATGTATCTTAGGAATGGGTTTAAAAAACTCAAAAGCTTCATCTACACTCATACTTAAAACATCCGAAATTGTTTTGCCTTTATAAAATACCTCTAAAGTCTGTTGATTATACCTCTGACCACCACAAGACTCACACTTTACCATAATATCTGGAAGAAAATGCATCTCTATTTTATTTTCACCTTCACCTTGACACTTTTCACATCGACCGCCTTTAACATTAAAACTAAAACGAGAGGGGGTGTATCCTCTTATTTTCGACTCTTTCGTCTCAGCAAAAAGGCTTCTAATCTCATCCATTACCCCTGTATAAGTTGCTGGATTTGAACGAGGCGTTCTTCCTATTGGACTTTGATCCAAATAAATAACTTTATCTACATTTTCAAGACCGTTAATCTCGACGCCAGCAACCTTATTTACTTTTCTAGCATGATTTAAAAGTTCACGTGCAGTTGGAAGCAGTGTTTGAAGCATTAAAGAACTCTTTCCGCTTCCACTCACACCTGTTATACAGACAAAATTATTCAAAGGAATCTTAACACTTAGATTTTTAATATTATTTAATTTTACATTTTTAATCTCTATATGTTTCTCTTGAGTTCGTCTATGGAAGTACTCTATCTTTTTTCTTCCGTAAAGGTAGTCAGCTGTAAGTGTTTTAGCCTTTTCAAGCTTATCAAGTGTCCCACTAAAAACAACTTCTCCTCCAAACTTTCCTGCACCACTACCGATATCTACTATATAGTCTGCGTTTTCTATTGTCTCTTTATCATGCTCTACAACAATAACAGAGTTTCCTTTTTCCTGCAGACTTCTAAGAGTTCTAATGAGTTTTTTAGTATCTCTCTCATGCAGACCAATACTTGGTTCGTCAAGGACATACATCACACCTGTAAGACCACTGCCTATCTGTGAGGCTATACGAATTCTTTGGGCTTCACCACCACTGATGGTTCTTGCATCTCGTCCTAGAGTGATATAACCCAATCCAACATCATGTAAAAAGTACAAACGCTCTCGTATCTCATTTAAAATTGGTGCTGAAATT
Organism: Sulfurimonas sp.; assembly: GCA_024762745.1. The sequence goes on from JANTGV010000035.1 coordinate 1,989, forward strand.
TGCATATCTTGTTCATCAAAATATGAGAAGTTACTGTCACTTTTGAACCACTCATACGTTTTTGTTATCGGCATATCAAGAAGTTCTGATATAGCTTTTTCACCTACTTTAACAGCTAAGGACTCACGTTTTAGTCTATGGGAATCACACACATTACAAACTTTCTCGCTCATATAGTCTGCAAGCTCTTTTTCGTCTTTTAACATATCGTATGCGATTCTAATAATACCTGGAAAAACTCTTTTAACTTCATGCTTTTTCCAAAGGAACGTCACTTCATCTAAGTTTCCGTGAAGTATCGCTTTTTGTTTATAGGTCTCAAGCTCTGAATATGGAACTGTAATATCTATATCATTTGCTGCACAAAAGCCCTTCAAGAAAGTAAAATAGTAGCCTTTGTTAAAACCGTAAACTATTTTCACCGCACCCTTCTCTATGCTTAAATCCTGATCAATTATTTTCTCTTGATCAAGCGCATAGCGTAGACCGAGCCCATCACACTCACTACAAGCACCTTTAGGTGAGTTAAATGAAAATGAGAGTGGTTCAAGTGGGTCAAAACTTATTTTACAGTCAAAGCAGGCATTATGTTCTGAATAGTGAATGTTAGAATGAGTCAAGCCCAACTCTTTATGATTTAAAATATCTATTTCAAGCTCTCCATAACTCTCTTTTAGAGCCTTCTCCACATCAGCTGCAATTCTCTCTTTGTTTTCAGTTTTCACAACCACTCTGTCTATAACTACCTTTATCGTATGTTTTTTAGTTTTACTCAGTTCTATCTCTTCATCTAAGCGCACCATTACACCATCAATCATTGCACGTACATAACCTTTATGCACTAGTGACTCAAGCATATCAGCATAAGAACCTTTTTTCTCACGAACTAAAGGAGCCAGTAATACAAGCTTTGCCCCTTCAGGAAGTTTTGCAACTTCAGCAATAATATCTGAAGCTGACATCTGTGAAATAACTTTTCCACACTTATGACAGTGTTGAATACCGACACGTGCATAGAGTAGTCTGAAATAATCATATATCTCAGTTATTGTTCCAACAGTAGAGCGCGGATTTTTCGATGTCGTTTTTTGATCAATTGCAATAGCTGGAGTCAGACCCTCTATCTTATCAACATCAGGCTTTCCTACACGATCAAGAAACTGTCTTGCATACGAAGAGAGACTCTCCATATACCTTCTCTGACCCTCCGCATAAAGAGTATCAAAAGCGAGTGTTGATTTTCCACTTCCACTTAAACCAGTCATAACAACCAGTTCATTCTTTGGAATTGTTAAATTAATATTTTTTAAATTATTCTCTTTTGCACCAGTTATTTTAATTATATCTTTTCTTTTCATCTCAACCTCTATAAAAATATTCTATATGTTAAATATGCCACAATTATAAAGTAAAACGCAATCAGTACTCTTTTTTGTAAAACTGAGTCTACTTTATCTTTTAGGAAGATTCCTAAATAAACACCAACCAATGATGCTAAACCTATTACAACACCTGTTTCATAATCGATATGACCTAACCTCGCATGTGAGATAAACCCTGCAACAGAAGAGAAGATTACAAAGAAAAGCCCAGCAGAAATTGCTTGTTTGAGTGGAACATGTAAAAATCCAACTAGGATTGGAACAAGGATTATACTCCCACCCACACCAATTGTCATGCTTACAGCACCCAGCGGTACCCCTATTGAAAAAAGTGCCAACTTACTCACTTCTCTTCGATCCCTATGCTCTTTTGTTTTAAAAAAAAGCCTTAAAAGTGCAAAAACTGCAAAACCTAAAAATATCATCTCTAATGTAGAGTCATCAACAGTTGAGGCTATAAAACCACTTAAAAGTGCACCGATAAACCCGCCTATGCCGATAACAAGTACCATAGGAATGTCAAGCGTACCTCGTCTTTTGTTTAAATAGCTACCAAAAAAAGAACTAAAAACCATTTGAAGTACTGAAATGCCTATAGCCGTTTTAGTCTCATAACCAAGCATTAAAAGTAAGGGAATCAAGATTGTCCCTCCTCCTATCCCGAAGAAACCGGATAAAACTCCAACAGTAATTCCAAGGGATATAAGTTCAAACATCCAGACACCTAATAATTTTTTTCGAATTGTACTCAAATATCCCTTTATAGTTGTTGTATGTGGACTTCACACAAAGAGTTTAATATTCAATTGAGATTTCATAAAGTATAATCAATCTAATTTAAATGTATCTATAAAAGGCAAAAAATGTTAAGAACGATTATAGAAGCTTCCGAAAACTTTTGTATACATCAAATTCGTGAGCCGCATGAACTCAAAGATGGAACTATTAAAAAGAGAACACTAATTGCTTATATAGATATAAACACTCATGATGGACTGCAGTATAGAGTCTATGTCGCAGCAGATGAGAACTTTATGCAGAGAGTTTCTAAAGTGTTTTTAGAAGAGGATGAAAGTGATGAGGAGACTCTAATAGATATGACATTAGAGACTGCCAACCTAATTATCGGTAGTGCTAAAGTAATTGCTGAAGAGAGTAATGAAAACCCATATACTATAAAGACTCCACATTTTGAAAAAATAGACACTTTTGACTTTGCATATGATGAGTCAAAAGTTATTAAAGTACAGAACGATGAATTTATGATAGCAATCAAGGAATTAAATGGCTAAGAAAAACAATTATCATCAATTTGGTGAACCAGAGCCAGAGTACAATCAAGAAAAAGAGTTATCCTGGATGGATTACTCTGGAATCTTAGATATGGAAGTTGAATTTGTGGCTGACTTAGGTGAGACAGAACTAAGTGTCAAAGAGATACTGCAACTTGAAAAGGGTTCAATTATTGATTTAAAAAAACCAGCCGGTGAAAGTGTTGAGTCTTATGTGAATGGACGTATATTAGGAAAAGGAGAAGTGATGGTATATGAAAAAAACCTTGCTATTCGTATAAATGAAGTCCTAGACTCTAGTGGCGTTTTATATCACCTTTCAAAAGAGAGACTATGATTAAGTACTTTCTGTTATTTCTTTTTTCACTTTCAATATTAAACGCATCAAAAATACTTAGTTATAACATCTATGACAGAACTGATCGAGCAGACGTTATGATTACATTTGATACACCATATGATGGAGTTATCAAACAGAGTATTAGTAAGTCTAAAATCATTATTAAATTAAGTGACACAACAATAGAGTCATCAAAGATTAAAAAAGTTTCATCTAAATTCTTGCACTCTATTACCATAACACCAATGTCTAATTTTACACAGATAGTTGCTTCAGTACCACCTTCAATTAGACTGATCGCTTCAAAAACATCAGATGCTTATGGACTGAGACTCAGATTTACAAATTCTATAGCTAAAAACAGTAGTAGTAAAAATACTTCACAAACACCTACTAACCCTCTTGCCTCTCTTCCAACTAAAAAGAGTGATGATATGTCTACAAGTTACTACATAGCAGTTACTATTTTAATTATAGGAATACTTATCCTCTTTTTTATCAAGAAAAAAATAGCGGGAAAAAATATAAAAAACAAACAAGCCCCATGGCTGTTTCAGGAAAATCAATCTTCAGTTCAAAATGCTGAATCTGAGGCAACGAATACATCTACGCCTACGAAAACAGATAAAACATCTAACGATATCTCTATTAGGTTTCAGAAATCACTCAATGAGAACAACAGTGTTGTTATGCTTGATTTTGTGGAACAAAGTTATCTGGTATTGATAGGGAATAGTAATATTTTATTAGATAAGTTTACAGATGACAAACCACATACACAAGAGGATTTCGAGTCAATTTTACAAAATAGACATCAGGAGCTAGATGACTTCTTAAGAGTTGACTCGAGAGAATCAAATAGCACCAATAAACCTAAAGAGGCTCTACAGGCCTACAAAGAGAGAGCAGCCTCAATACTGTATGAGTCTTAAGGTTTAAGACCTCTCAAATCGCTCTTTGAGCAGTTTTTTAATTGTATTTACATTATTCATAGTCAATTCATATTTTTGATCCATAAGCTTACTTACATGAAACACTTCTGTTACAGTAATACCATATGGGTCCTTCTTCTCTTTACTCATTTTACCATCATCATCAAATGAGTATAGAAATAAGTTTTTACGAGCTTTTTGAATATAATAAGTTACCACAATTTCATCAGAAAACTTCTTTTCTAAAGCCACAACAACTTTTTGATTATCTGCATAGTTATCAGTTAATCCTAACAGCTCTTTTACACTTTCAATATTAAGATATCCCACATAAAACTTGTTATAAAGGTCATGGTACCTTTGAATTTTTGGATTCATTAAAAAGCCCATATCAATTATATGTTTTTTATGACTTCTTAATGTTTTAGTAATCCATGACATTGTATTGTAGTATCTAAATGGGTGCAGTTTTAAAGTATGAGCTTCTATCATCTTTTTAGAATTCATTATCTCTTTAGGAACAATGATTTTTTTCTCACTCTTATGTGATGTAATATAATCTAATACTTCAGCTGCTGAAAACTCTTTTGTAAACCACACCTTACAAAAATCAGGAAACTGTTTGACACCAGTTGCCCCATCATTTAAAATGATAAGAGATTTAATCTCATAATTTGGAAATATAATCTCCAAAAGTGCTTTCTTCTTTCTGAGTCTACGCCTTAACTTCAGTACCGATTTAACTAAAGTCATTTCAACAAAATAGAGCTCGTTGTTCTTTGTAATAAACATAGCGTCAAATTCACTAATCTCACGACTTTTCGTTCTATAAACTATTTGCTCTTTCTCACTTATAGAGAGGGTATTTGGAAACGCTTTGCGCTTATTTTGATGGAAACCTTTTAGTATAAACTTTGTAATATAGTCATTATCCTCAGCATATCTCAAAAGTTTTTCATAAATAAAGTTTTCAAAAACTTCCCCCTCAAAAGAGCGGTATGAACTCATATATGAAGGATCCTCTTCATCCATACCTTTTTTTATTAAAGAGAGGAGATGCTTAGTATTATAATCATAATGCAATAGATTATCAGCAATATCTCGTTTTTCTAAATCTCTAATAGACTGGGAGATTTCCAACATCAGCTTACAATCTCACTATTTTTAAAAAAATCATTAATCAAGTCTCTATACTCTTTTACATCACTAATAGTGTTTACATCATTTCGAAGTGTTGAAGCACCTCTATAGCCCTTAGAGTAAGTATGTGTATGTTTTCTGAACATTGGAACACCATGCTCGCCGTAAAACTCTATCATCTTATCAAAATGTTCCATTATAATTTCATGTTTTATATTTTTATCAATATGCTCACTCCCTGAACGTAACTGGTGAAATATCCATGGAGCTCCTACAGCACCACGTCCTATCATTACACCATCTGCACCAGTATGCTCTAACACCCATTTTGCTTTATCATAAGAGTCAATATCACCATTTGCAATTACAGGAATTGAAACAGCCTTTTTAATTTCAGCAATAGCATCATAATCAACAGCCGCTTTAAATTTACCAACACGTGTTCTACCGTGAACAGCTAAAAAATCAGCTCCACTCTCTTCAACTACCTTAGCTATATCGACATGATTTTTTTCTTCAAAACCAAGTCTTATTTTTACACTTGTTAAGTTCTTATTTGAGGTATCTTTAATTGTTTTGATTATTTCACCCATAAGAGGTAGATCTAAAAGTAGAGAACTTCCACTTCCATGCCCTACAACTTTTGGAACAGGACAACCACAGTTTAAATCAATAATATCAATGCCATCCTGCTCATTTAAAACTTCAACAGCACGTTTAGCCATATCTATTTCAGAGGCTGCTATTTGTACTGAATAAGGATCTTCATTGGGACTTTTTTCCAACATATGTAAGGTTTTTTTTGAACCATGAGCCAAAGCATTTGAGCTTAACATTTCACTAACTGTTAAGTCTGCTCCAAATTTTTTCACAACACTTCTAAAAGGAAGGTCAGTAAATCCTGCAAGTGGAGCAAGTACATATATTGGTTTCTTAAAAGATAAACTTTTGAGCATATAAGCTATATAAACAATTTGATACAGAAGTGTTTATTACACTCCTTTAGTGCTCTATAAGCTTTAAAATTTTGATACTCATCAGCTTGTGAAATATCTAGAATCTCATTAGCAGGCTCAAGCATCTCTAAATCATAAAGGGTATAGAGGTAAGCATCCATTACTTCTTCATTCTCACTACTTAATGTTTCAAATAGCTTTATTCTCTGCTCCGGAATCATTCCACGAGATAATGCCATCGAAATTTCTATAAAGTCCTCAAGCCCTAAATCTAAATTAGCAAATAGACTGATTAGTGATTCATTAGAAATTTCTATATTATTTTCATCAGCATTAATTCTACTTAGTATTACTAAGAGTGAGTCCTTTGTTAAAAACTCTTTATATTTTTCCAAAGAATTAACTGAACATACCTTTACAAAATCAGTATAAACTTCTTCACACAACT
>JANTGV010000036.1 GCA_024762745.1 Sulfurimonas sp.
GCTGGTTTAGATTTTCTGAAATCCTCTGCTCTTACACTCGCAGGTACTACTGCTAATGCTAGTGCACCTAGTGTTATATTTAAAAATTGTCTTCTTTCCATTTCTCTCTCCTTATCTTATTTACCGTTAACTACGTAGTCAACTAATTTTTTGAAATCTGCATCTGATAGTGATGATCCACCTTTTGGAGGCATTCCACCTTCCGTACCATTTATACCATTTTCATAGACTTTATCCATACCTTTTGATACAAATGAAGCCCAAGCATCTTTATCACCAGCCGCTGGTGCAACACCAGTCTCATGACACATAGCACAGTTGTCAGTATAAACCTGTTTCACATCTAACTCTTTACCTTTTTCTTCAGGTAGATCACGTACCACTGACATTGGTGGGAAGAACTCACTAATACCACCATTCTCAACACGAGTTACAACAGCTGTTGATTCTTGACAATCTGTCATACAACGCTCAGCAGGATTAACTTTCTTGCCACCAAAGTTTGTATGATCTGCATAGTATGTACGAACATCATTAAGAGCATTTGGTCCATCTATGTTTGGTTCAAACCCAGCTTCATTCGGCATCTTAATCTTTAAGAATTTTTCACGAGTAAGTACATACTCATCATCAACTTCTTCTCCATCAATTTCCATCTCATTTATGTTTAACATATAAGCAGTTAAAGCATAAGTCTCATCTGTAGTTAATGTTTTAGATTTTGGATGAGGCATACCATCTCTAATATACCAGAACATAGTACTTGCTTTTGGCCAATAAGAACCAAAGACACGAGTTGGACCATCAGCTTCTGGGTCTCTCCATCTATTATTTGTAAGAGTTTGCTGTAACTCTACAGCGTTACCTTTAGATAGAGATGGATAACCACCACCACCTGAACCAAAGTCACCATGGCAGCTTACACATTTAGCTTCGTAGAGTTCTTCACCATCTTCAACAGAACCACTACCTTCAGGTAATCCAGTTCCATCAGGCATAACATCTCTGTCCCATGCTTCTAATTCATTTGCAGTTGGTACACGTCCATGATTAAGTTTCATGTCAAGAGCTTCACTATTTACATAGTAAGGACCTGTTTTACCGTTACTTATCGGATAGATAACACCACCAGCGATATCTGCTGCAGTTGCTGTATTAGCTCCCGCTGGTTTAGTGCCATCCATACAACCTGCTGTAAATAAAGCAGCTGCTGCAACTACAGAAGCAGAAACAATTAATTTACTGTTTAATTTAAACATTCTTTACTCCTCCTGGCGTTCTTAGCTGAACGTGATTTACTTCCCCTGTTGCTGTTACTTCCCAAGTCTCAACAGCATTTCTATGATATACAGACTCAACACCCATTATAGATACCTCTTCATCGATAGTCGGTTGAATGTAACCTGCATCATCCATTGCGCGAGATGTTAGTAAAAGTGTCTCACCTTTTTTATATGTATGCATATAAGACCAACGAGTCCATGATTTTGGAAGTACTAAACCTTTAAGTTTAGCTTCTACATAGTTTTTACCACCATCTAATGAGAAGTCAACACCTGTAATCGTACCCATACCAGACCATGCAAGTCCTTGAATCTCTATTACATCACCATCTTCTAAGTCAGTCCAAGGCTTCTCTGGAGATGGAGAAGTTACTGTTGAGTTTACTTCATTTGCATAAAAATGCTGAATAGCTTTACCACTTGGTTTCAATGCAGTATATTTAGAAGTCTCTTCTTTACAATACCATGGCTCTGCACCGAACTCTAATCTTTTTAACCATTTAACACATAAGTTACCTTCCCAACCTGGGAGAAGTAATCTTACTGGGTAACCCTGCTCAGGACGTAAAGCTTCACCATTTTGTCCCCATACGAGCATAGCATCATCAAGAACTTTATCTAATGGAACTGTACGACCCATTTCAGAGTTATCAGAACCTTCAGCAAGCATCCATTGAGCTTCTGGCTTAATTCCTAAATCTTTAAGAATTGTTTTTATATAAACACCTGTCCACTGAGCAGAAGCCATAAAACCTTTAGCAAACTGCATAGAGTTAAATTGTGGCCCTCTCCACTCTTGTCCACCGTTTGCCGGACACTCAATAAAGTGTGTACGAGTCACTGATGGATAACGCTTAAGCTGATCAAGAGTTAGAACAATATCTTTTTCAAGGAGTCCATGAATCATTAATCTGTATTCATTAGGGTCAATATGAGCAGTACCACCATGACTACGAGAGAAGAAAAGACCATTTGGAGTAATGATTCCCTCTGATTCATGAATCGGTGTTACAGCGATAGATGCTCTATAGTTACCTGAAGCAAGTAGCTTAGTATATCTTCTAGTTACATTATGCTCATACTTTGATGGGACACCATAAAGATTTTTTGTTACTGGATCACCCCAAGTTTGTCCCCATGCTGGGTGGTGCATGATAGCTTTGTCATCTTCTGATGCCATAAGAGATGTACCTGCTAATGCAGATACACCAAGAGCAGCAGTTTTTTTGAAAAAGTCTCTTCTTTCTGATACTTCTAAATCTTTTTGAGATTTATTATTATCCATTATTTCTCCTTTTTAGGTTCTAATTACTAATATTTGAAATTGTTTTAATCCTGCTTTACAAAAGCAAACTATTTTTACCACAACATTATGCCATTATAAAGTTAATAATAAGTTTGTTGTAGATTGCAGCTGATATTATACAGAAATATGAGATAAAAAAGTGATAACTAGAAGAGTTATTATAATGTTTGGTTACTAATTGAAACAACCAAAACATATTGGTTTATCTATATTTTTATGACTAATACTTATGATTAGAAGATATTATTTAGCTAAAATATTTACTTTTTCACTATACCTAATATTGCAAAAGTTTTATTCAATTCATCTGCAACAAAGGGTATAGTATAACCTTCATGTTCAATGTCTTTAATATTCTCATCGTTAAAATAGATTGAACTTTTGTACTTTTGTACCTTTGTTGGTATATTTAAAATAATAGTATCGAGATAGAGTTTGAATTTTTTTGCAGTTTCATAATCCGACTCCAGTATAATTAACTCAAGTATCTCTTTTAACTGCTGCTCATAAAGCTCTGAACAAATAATATTCACTATTTCTCTCTCTCTTTAAGCCAATCACTCATCTCTTTCATACTTTTATAGTACTCTTTAAAAGAACTCCTTGAGGATTGAAACTTCTTGAGCTCTTTTAAAAACTGTTCTTTTACTAAAATTTGAGATTTACTCACTACTCTTCATTCCCTGTAGCTGCAGAAGGCTCATTACCATATATCTTACCTATATCATCACTTAACATTTTGATGTCATCTAGAGCGTCTTCATATATTTCTACTTTTTCACTATCTTCTTCAGCTTCTTCTGCATCATTATATGCGTCTTTTAAAGTATCTTCAATCATATATGACTTAAATGGCATACCATAATTGTAAACAATTTCCCCACCATCTTTACCTTGAATAAATGTTACTGCTGTAGCCCCTAGTAATAGTAGTACTGCCAAAGCTTCAAGCATAAAACTTTTAAGTTGACACCCTGCAAACTTAAGGAGTGCAATTACACCCATAGCAATAGCTAAGTAAAGACCCAGTGTCTTATGTTCCATAAGCTCTTCTTGTCCAGCTTCACTCAAATAATCATAAACTTCAGGACCAGCCTGACTACCTGTATACCATGCAATCCCCATAGCTATTGCTGCGACTACTGTCATACGAGAAGAGAGTTTTGACATAGCCTCATCTCTTTTTACTAAATATATCAGACCAAAGACTAAAGCGACTAATGGCAATACCATTGCGAAGTGTACTACTGGAGGATGAAGCATCATATTAATTTCCTTATACTGTTTTTATCATAAATTATATACTACGGTTTATAAGAATTTTTAAAAGTAATATAGTAATTTCTTATTTTAAGCTATTTTTTATCTATAACATCTTTAGCTGTTTTAATAGCACTTCCTAGCGCTACCTTTGCAACACCCCAAGCTTCAATTCCCATTCGCTTTGCCTCGGTTGCCTTTGGTGACTTTAATGCATTGTCAGCTTTTTTAACTGCGTTTTTAGCAAATGCTGAAAATTTATCTCTCATTACTTCTGCAGTCTCTTTTGATATATGAACCAACTCTTCTAAATCATATCTCATATCTTTATTGATTTTTTCCAAAATAATTTCAATATCATGTGAGCTTTGGGAAGCTTGCGTTGAAACTACCTGAGCAAAAAGAGTATCTGTCTGATTCAAATCCTCTATAATAGTATCATAATCCTCTATGAGTATATGTTTAGCTTCAACAGGCATATAAGCCAATCGTGTTTTGAATCTGTCTATCGAACGAATCAAGCCACTCCTCATCCCTTTTAAAGTCGAACTCAATATCTCTTCCGCTCTATTTGGAGTTGCTTCTGCTATATCTATTGCAGAAATCAATATAGTGGATAAAATCTTTCTAACTCTAATTGTATTTAGAGAGCCCTCTTTTATAGCTTCAAATGTAATATCTTTGATAACTTCCGTTGTTGTTTCACTAATATCCCCATCTTTATCTTTTTCAAGAGCAGTAATGATAGCTGATTCAACCATTTCACTGAGAATATCATAAAGATCAATTGATTGCAATTTCACTTGATGAAGTTTTGAAAGAGCACCCTCTTTACTACTGAGACTCTCTTCTAAAACATTAAAAATAGTATATTTAGATTCTTGAAGTTCTGCCTGTTTTCTTTCTAAGTTTCTCTCTATAGCCTCTTTTTGAAAAAGAAGCTTTTCTACGTCCTTCTTCAGGGTTTCTGTCTCTAAGTTCAAAATTGTTGAAGATATCATTTTGACTTCTTCTAAACTAAACTCATCTACATCAAGCTGATTATTTTGAATAGTTTCTTCTAGCGCTGAACTAACCCTCTTATTTATAGTCTTGAATCTCCGGTTATAAGACTCTTTTAATCTCTCTTGTAAAGTTTCTAAATCCATAATTAGTTCCTTAATATAGTTTTACAGCACCATCTTCACATTTTGATGTGCTTTTAAAGCTTCATATATAAAATTTCTATCATCTTCATTATGTACAAGTAGTTCAAGATTCATACTCACATATTTTCCACCCTTGGAGTTCTTTGAATGTGTTAACTTATGCTCCCTTTGAACTATTACATCATGAATAGCTTTTTCTAATGCCTCTTTCTCACCGGCTATAAGCTTATATGTCCATGAACAAGGATACGTTAATGCGACTTTCTGATCTCTAGCGTTTATAATCTCCATTTTTACCTCCTGACTTCTCTTCAAGTTGTACATTTCTGATAATCATCCCTTTATCTATCGCTTTAACCATATCATAAATCGTTAAAAGACCAATACTAGTACCTGTTAAAGCCTCCATCTCTACACCTGTTTGACCAGTTAGTTTTGCAGTTACAGTCAATTTAAACCCTGGAAGCTCCGGAAGTTCGTCTATGTCACAATTTATTCCACTAAGATTTAATGGATGACACATAGGAATAAGTGTACTTGTCTGCTTAACACCCATAATAGCAGCAATTACAGCAGTCTGAAGCACTGGGCCTTTTTTATTGCTTTGACTTACAACATTATCGTAAGCAGTTCTACTCATCTCAATAATTCCACTTGCCACTGCAACTCTCGTTGTTTGATTTTTATCAGACACATCAACCATCTTAGGTCTTTGATTATCATCAAGGTGTGTTAATTCCATACTTTCTCTTTTATATTCATTCAATTTTGTATATTATAGCAAAGAGGTATTAAATAAGTGTTAGGGCTTCTCTATATTCGTGAGGGTGATTTAGGTTTAAAAATGCTTTTTCATCTGTAAAGTTTACATATTTTGTATTTGCGTTTTTGAGTAGATACCCAAGCTTATGGCTGTTACTATTTAACATATCTCTAAACGCAGGCTCTAAAGAACGATGATAAATACCGCACATGGGATGTATACCAAAATCTGTTTTAGCTATTGTGGCATCTAATTCGTTACTATCTGCTTCTAAAATTTTATTTACTTCATTTTTACCTACAAATGGAGTATCAACGCTTAAAGCAAAAAACTTCTCACTTTCTAAGTGTTCAAACACAGAAATAAATCCAACAGTAGGAGCATAAATATCATCTATCTCTATATCCTCGATAAATGCAGCATCAAAATCAAATTTACATTTTTCTTTCGTAGATATATATACAGTTTTAAAAATTTTTTTTAATCTGGAGAGCTGGTACTCCGTGAGGGTGTTAAATGAAGAAAATGGAAGAAGAGATTTATCTTCTCCCATTCTGGAACTTTTGCCACCTGCAAAGATGACACAAGGTATGTCAAGCATCTAGTTTCTAGTTAATTCTGCTTCAATACGTCTATTTTGAGCACGCCCTTCATCAGTTGCGTTATCAGCTACCGGATTAGCTTCACCCATACCTAAAGTACTTAATTGCTTAGGGTCAACACCTTTTTCAACTAAGGCATTCATGATAGAGTTTGCTCTTCTCTCAGATAGTTTCTGGTTGTATGTTTCACTACCCCTGCTATCTGTATAGCCAACAATTTTTGCACTGTAATTTGTATGATTATTTAAGAAGTCAGCATATTTCTGTACCAATTCATAAGACTCTGCTTTAATCTCTGCAGAGTTATACTCAAACTTAGCCTGTAGTGTTACCTTTTTAGGACAACCATCACTATTTACTGCAGCTCCTGCAGGAGTGTTTGGACAGATATCTTTATCATTTAAAACGCCATCTTTATCAGTATCATTATCAACAATAACTGGAGCAGTAACCACAACTGGTGCTGGTTCTTTTACAGGTTCTGGTTCAACTGCTGGTTCTGGCTCAGGTGTTGGTTCTGCAGCTACAACTGGTGCAGCTTTTTGAGCCTTTTGGCCAAAAGCAAAGTTTAATCCGGCAGTAAGAATAAGATTATTATCATATCTTGCATCATTATACTTTAGCATATAAATAGCTTCTAATTTTAAAGCTATTGTTTCACTAAATGGAACTTTTGCACCTATACCTAAGTCTAAAAATGGGCTATTCGTATTACCAGTAAAACTTTTATACGGATCACTCATGTTTTCATAACCTACACCAACTTTTGCAAGAGGAGTAATTGAATCCATTTTTTCATACTCATATACACCATTCACAGCTACACGCCATACATCTGTATCAACACTACCACCTTCATAGTCTGCGTTTGAATAGAGAAGAGAAAGCTCAGGCTTGATTACAGAATCAAAACCATTATATTGAAGTTCACCACCAAATACTGCATAATCATCAAGGTCGATATTCCCCTCGGCTATGTTGTATCCGATAAGAGGAGTAATCTCATAGTTGTACTCTTTTGCCATTGCAACTGAACCAAACATTAAAGCTGGTATAAGAAGAAGTTTTTTCATTTCATTTCCTTATGAATAGTTTTTCGGAATTTTACACTATCAAACTTAGTGTTAAATAATATTTTATCTTGGGTCTGAAATATACCCTGTTATTGCAGAAATAGCTGCAACAGCAGAATTCGCTAAGTAAACTTTTGAACTTCTACTTCCCATTCTACCAACAAAGTTACGATTTGTTGTAGAAACTGCAACCTCTTCATCTCCAAGAATTCCCATATACCCACCAAGGCACGCTCCACATGTAGGATTTGAAACAACTCCACCAGCATCAATAATGATATCCATGTATCCAAGCTTATATGCCTCTTTTAGAATCTTTTGTGTTCCAGGAGTTACAATCAAACGAACATCCTCATGTACCTTTTTACCATCTAAAATTTCAGCAGCTGTTTTCAAGTCACCCAAACGACCATTTGTACAACTTCCTATAAACGCTTGGTTTATTTTTATCTTATCAGTAACTGCTTGAGTTATAGAGTGTCCATTTGATGGTAAGAATGGATAAGCTATAACAGGCTCAAGTTCTGCAACATTTATATCTAAAACCATATCATACTTTGCATCTTCATCAGAGTAATGAATCTTAGGCTCGCGAGCTAACTCTTTATCCGCTAAAAACTCTTTTGTTACATCATCATATGCAACTATTCCACTCTTCGCACCAGCTTCAATAGCCATATTACACATAGAAAATCTATCATCCATATTTAGGTGAGGGATTGTACTTCCTGTGAACTCTAGAGTCTTATAAAGAGCACCATCAACACCTATCATACGAATAATCTCTAAAATAATATCCTTACCGGTAGTGTATTTTCCAGGCTTTCCACTAAGATTTACTTTAATAGACTCAGGAACTTTAAACCAGTTTCCACCACTAATCATTGCAAACGCAAGGTCAGTTGAGCCCATGCCAGTTGAGAATGCGCCTAAAGCACCATGAGTACAAGTGTGGGAGTCCGCACCAATAATTACATCACCAGGGACGACAAGACCTTTTTCTGGTAAGAGTGCATGT
>JANTGV010000037.1 GCA_024762745.1 Sulfurimonas sp.
CTTTTTTTTGCAAATCCACCTATTGCTTTAAGACTTGTGAGCCTTTTTTTCTCCTCTTTTTCTACCTCTAAAAGCATATCCTCTTCAACTCTTTGAGGCTCTATAGTTTTACTTTCACCACTCTCACCTTCATCTTCAATTCGTGTTGGTTTTAACTTATTCATACTCTATCCTTAAGCAGACTGTAAATTAATCGATCCATACGGATATGCTCTACTGCATTAGTATCACGAGGAGGAAAAGAGATCGGCTTAAAGGTTTGAAAATTTAAATCTATTTTTTTCCAAAAGTCGCGATCTTTATAGTGTGAAGGGAGTGATCCAGGAAAGTGAGTTGAAGGCTCCTCTTCTCCTTCAACAATACCTCTCACACAATCTACCTCCATACCCTCCAACTTCCCTTTTACAAATTGTGCACTTTTCACTGCAGAAAAGATTGTTACTTCTGTCTCAATATGTTTGACATCTAACTCTTTTTTAATATCCCAAATCATCTCTCTCAAAAGGTTCATATAACTCTCATGTGATAAGGCAGGTATGTGATCAGCTTTGGTAGCTGCAAAGAGTACATGGTCTATTTTGAGGTTAATGTCCAAAAATTTTGAGAAGATATTGTTAGATCCATAGGTAAAAGTTTTCAAAATACTTTTAAGTGCCAAATGCATATCAGTAAATACTGCCTCACCCTCATTAAGCGTTTTAACAAGGTCTACTAAAATCACTTGTGAATCAAAAGTTTGAAAATGTTCAAGATAGAGTCTCTTTACTACTTCATTTACATAACTCTTATACCGTTTTTCAAACTCTGCATAGATAGAGCCCTCCTCTACGTCAATTGAAGGTGTAGGAAGTGGACAAAAGAGTAACAATGGATCATCTTTCATATCTCCAGGTTCAACAAATCTTCCCGGTTGTATAAATGAAAAATCTTGATAGTAGAGATTTTTAAGATACTCACTATAGAGATCAAAAAGTTGCTCTTGAATTTCTAAATCATCTCTCTTTTCATAAAGGTTATGCTTTTTTATCTCTAAAAGCCACTCTTTTGAAAAACCAACCCTTGCATCCTCAGCAGCCAAACTAAGCATAAATTCAGACCACTGCTGATAATCCACATCTAACATAGCCAGATCCAAAAGCCACTCACCAGGATAATCAATCAACTCTAAATTGATAATCTGATTCTCTAAAAAACCATATTCACTTTTAAACTCTAACTGAACCGTAGTTTTACTTACAGCTTTGGTAGATTTGGGCCATCTGGGATTTGCACTTCGTAATGCTTTTAATTTATTGTAGTAATCAAAACGCATATAGATACTATCAGGGGGGAGAAGACGTGCTACAAATGTTCTTCCTAGTTTATCATTAAGATAAGGTAATTTATCATTTGCAATGAGTTGATTGATAATAGAAGTTAAAAAAACTGTCTTTCCACTACGACTCATACCAGTAATGGCAACTTTTATCGTCTTATCAGGGGTGGGAATTTTAAAACCTAAATCAATATCTTTAATAAAATCTAACATTTTATAATTATATCAAAGATTTGTGAAATTTTACTCTTTATTTTTAAAATATAAACATCAAAACTATATTTATACAGCAGAACCTGCAACTGCTATAGGATAAGCAGCTACAGGTTTTATAAATTGATAACTATTTAGCTAAAAGCTCCGATACTGCCTTTCCAATCTCAGCAGGAGAAATAACAACTTTAACACCAGCTGCTTCCAATGCATCCATCTTCTCTTTAGCCGTACCAGCACTACCACTTACAATTGCACCTGCGTGCCCCATAGTTTTACCTTTTGGTGCAGTTTGACCTGCGATAAATGCAACCACTGGTTTAGTGACTTGTTCTTTGATGAGTTTAGCAGCTTGAATCTCAAGATCTCCACCAATTTCACCAATCATAACAATACACTCTGTGTCTGGATCTGCTTCAAACATCGGTAAAAGTTGGTTGTAAGAGAGTCCAATAATCGGATCTCCTCCAATACCAACAGCCGTAGTGATACCATAACCCTCATTACAAACTTGGTTTGCACCTTCATAAGTAAGTGTTCCTGACTTTGAGATCAATCCAACATTACCCTTTTTGAAAATCATACCAGGCATAATTCCAATTTTACACTCTTCAGCAGTGATAATACCAGGACAGTTTGGTCCTAAAGTTTTCATACCATGTTTTGTAGCATGTGCTTTAGCCATCTGCATATCTTTAACTGGCGCACCTTCAGTGATAATAACAGCAAGCTCAATTCCAGCTTCAGCAGCTTCCATGACTGCATCACCCACAAATGCAGGTGGAACAAATATCATAGAGACAGTTGCACCTGTACTTTTAACTGCATCTGATACTGTATTAAAAACCGGTTTACCTAAATGCTCTTGACCACCTTTATTTGGTGTCACACCGCCAACGATATTTGTACCATAGCCTAAACACTGCTCAGCGTGAAAAGAACCCTCTTTACCTGTAAAACCTTGAACGATTACTTTTGTATCTTTATTAACTAAAATTGACATTACTTATTCTCCTTTTGCCGCAGCTACAGCTTTTGCTGCACCATCACCTAAATCATCACCAACAATTAAATTAGAAATGTTTGCATTTTTAAGAATTTCAGCAGCCTCAGGTGCATTTGTACCATCAAGACGTACAATAACAGGTACATTCACATCTGTAATTTTTGTCGCTTCAATAATACCATTTGCAATACGATCACAACGTACAATTCCACCAAAAATATTAACAAAAATAGCTTTTACTTTAGGATTTTTTAGAATTATTTCAAAACCTTTTGCAACAGTCTCTGCATTTGCTGATCCACCAACATCAAGGAAATTCGCAGGCGTTCCACCCATGTAATTGATCGTATCCATAGTACCCATCGCAAGACCTGCACCATTTACCATACAACCAATTTCACCATCAAGTGCGACATAAGAGAGACCATATTTAGCAGCTTCAACTTCATCAGGATCCTCTTCGCTCAAATCTCTCATTCTAGCGATGTCTGGGTTACGTTTAAGAGCAGAATTGTCAAATCCCATCTTTCCATCAAGTGCTAAAAACTCACCCGAACCAGTTCTAACCAGAGGATTAATCTCTATCATCTCAGCATCATTTTCCATATATAGTTTGAAAAGTTTTTGTGCAAAAGAGATAATGTTTTTCTGCTGATCTTTATCAGTAATGCCTAAACCAAAGGCAAGTTCTCTGCCATGAAAACCTTGAAAACCTATTGCAGGGTCAACTGGAACAACAATAATTTTTTCAGGAGTGTTTTCAGCAACAGTCTCAATGTCCATACCACCCTCAGTAGATGCCATAATGATTGGCATTTCTGCTTTTCTGTCTAGTACCACTGATAAATAAAATTCATCTTTGATATCAGCGCCATCTTCAATGTATAGTTTTTGAACAAGTTTACCTTCAGGACCTGTTTGATGCGTTACAAGCGTCATCCCTAAAATCTCGTTAGAGAGTTGTTCCACTTCATCCATTGATTTAGCAAGTTTAACACCACCTCCTAAACCACGTCCTCCTGCATGAATTTGTGCTTTTACAACCCAAATCGGACCACCTAGTGTTTCTGCTGCTGTAACAGCTTCATTAACACTTTGAGCCATGATGCCTTTTGGTGTTGGTACGCCGTACTTAGCAAAAATTTGTTTTGCTTGATACTCATGTATATTCATATATTCTCCCTTGTATTTAGTTATTTTTGTGTTGTAAAATTATGACTTATATCAGAACTTCATTACGATTCTAATCATTTTTTTCAAATCACGCTTTAGGTGCTATCATATCTTCTGGTACAACATATTTATCAAACTCTTCAGCTGTTAAAAGACCAAGATCTACTGCCGTCTCTTTAAGTGTTGCATTATTTGCATGTGCAGTTTTTGCAATTTTTGCAGCATTATCATATCCAACATAAGGGTTCAGTGCTGTTACCAACATCAATGAGTTATGTAGGAAATGGTCAATTTTGTCTGAAACAGGTTCTAAACCTACTGCACAATGGTCATTAAATGATACTATCGAGTCTGCAAGTAATCTACAAGATTGAAGATAGTTATATGCAATCACCGGCTTATAAACATTAAGTTCAAAATTTCCTTGACTTGCACCCATAGAGATGGCTACATCATTTCCAAATACTTGACATGTTACCATTGTCACAGCTTCTGCTTGTGTAGGATTGACCTTACCTGGCATGATAGAAGAGCCTGGCTCATTTGCTGGTATCTCAATTTCACCAATTCCACATCTAGGACCTGAAGCCAACCATCTTACATCATTAGCAATTTTCATCATATCAGCTGCAAGTGCTTTTAATGCTCCGTGAGAATAGACAAGTGCATCATGAGAAGTGAGTGCATGAAATTTATTTGGTGCAGTTACAAAATCATGACCTGTAAGTTCTGAAAGTTTTGCAGCAACACGCTCTCCAAGTTCAGGATGGGCATTTAACCCTGTACCTACAGCAGTACCGCCAAGTGCAAGTTCACGTACTGCATCAAGAGAGTCTTTAGCCATTTTCTCACATTTAGACAACATCTCAACCCAACCACTAATCTCCTGACCCAAAGTAAGAGGTGTTGCATCTTGAAGGTGCGTACGTCCAATTTTTACAACAGATTCAAATTTTGCAGATTTATCCGCTAATGTCGCTTTAAGCTTTGCAATCGCTGGTAATACTTGTGTCTCTATAGCAATTACTGCAGCTACATGAAGTGCTGTTGGATATGTATCATTTGAACTTTGTGATTTATTAACATCATCATTTGGATGCACTAATTTTTCAGTTTTAAAATCACCACCTAATATCTCCGTTGCACGATTTGCTAAAACTTCATTGTTGTTCATATTTGATTGCGTACCTGAACCTGTCTGCCAAACAACAAGTGGATAGTTACCATCTAATTTACCAGATAGCATGTCATCAGCAGCTTGAGCGATAGCATCAGCTTTTGCACCATCAAGTTTACCTAAATCCTTATTGACAAGTGCAACTGCTTTTTTAAGATAAGAGAACCCTCTTGTAATCTCATAAGGCATAGTCTCTTCACCAATTGCAAAATTTTGTATACTTCTTTGTGTTTGTGCGGCCCAATAAGCATTTTCTGGAACCTGCATATCACCCATAGTATCTTTTTCTATTCTAAACTCCATTATTTCTTCTCTCCTCAAAAAAATTGTTTGCATATAAGATATCAACTAAGGATTGAACAGATGCTACAGAGCTTTTAAATCGTCCTATCTGTTCATCGTTAAGATTAATTTCATCTACTATTTTTTCAACACCGTTTGCACCAATCATTGCCGGTACTCCGCTTACAATATTTTTATACCCAAATTCACCATCTAACATGACAGCACATGAGTGAATCTGTTTTGTATCTTTTAAAATAGCTTCAACCATTAATGCAGCGGATTTAGCTGGTGCATAATAAGCTGATCCTGTTTTTAAAAGTCCTACAATCTCAGCACCACCATTTTTTGTTTTTTCTACTACTTCATTAATATCATCATCTGATAAAAGATCTTGTATTGGAACTCCAGCTACCGTTGTAAATTTTGGAAGCGGTACCATATCATCACCGTGACCACCCATTACAGAAGCTCTGATCTGTCCTGAACCAAACTCTAATTTTTCATAGATGAAATGTGCCATTCTCGCACTATCAAGAATTCCAGCCATTCCCATAACACGCTCTCTTGGAAAACCACTCTCTCTTAGTGCTACATAAGTCATAACATCAAGAGGATTTGCTACCGTAATAATAATGGCATTTGGAGCATACTTTACAATATCTTTTACAATTTTTCTGGAGATTTCAGCATTATTAATAAGAAGATCATCACGGCTCATACCAGGTGTTCTTGGTGCACCTGCAGTAATCACTACAATATCACTATCCACAATATCTTCAGGTTTTTCAGCTGCCCTTACCACCGTATGTTGTCTTGCAGCATTTGCCGCTTGAGACATATCAAGTGCTTTTCCCTTAGCTATATCAATATCACGACCACGAAGTACTACTTCATGACACAAACCGTTCATAGCTAAAATAAAAGCGACAGTTGAACCAACATTCCCTGTACCAGCTACAGTAACTTTTTTACTTTTTCTCATTGATTGCTCCAACTATTTAATTATGTTATTCTATTAAAAGAGACCTTGTAAAAATAAAGATTATGGTTGCCCACAATCTTTATCTCTTGAATGACATTTATTAGATAGCGTCAATAATACTATTTAGTGTAGCAGATGGTCTCATTGCAGCTTCTGCTTTCGCATCATCTGGATTAAAATATCCACCAACATCTTGTGCTTTACCTTCAACAGCCATAAGCTCTTCCATAATCTTCTCTTCATTAGAAGTTAGAGCCTCAGCAACTGGTGCAAATTTCGCAGCAAGATCTGCATTGTCTGAAGAAGCTAGTGCATTTGCCCAGTATTGAGCAACATAGAAGTGAGAGGCTTTATTATCTGGTTGACCTACTTTTCTTCCTGGTGCTTTATTGTTATCAAGGTAGCCTTGGTTTGCAGCATCAAGAGCAGCAGTCATAGCAGCTAATTTGTCATTAGGATTCTTTTGATTAATCATTCTTAATGACTCAGCAAGTGCCAAAAACTCACCTAAAGAATCCCATCTTAAGTGACCCTCTGCAAGGAACTGATCAACGTGTTTAGGTGCAGATCCACCAGCACCAGTTTCAAACAGTCCACCACCAGCGATTAGAGGAACGATTGATAACATTTTGGCAGATGTTCCAAGCTCTAAAATTGGGTACATATCAGTTAAGTGGTCACGTAAAACGTTACCAGTAACAGCGATTACATTGTTCCCTTTTCTGATTTCAGCATTTGTGAAACGAGTAGCATCAGTAACATTCATAAATCTGATATCTAAACCAGATATATCGTAATCTTTTAAGTACTCATTAACTTTAGTAATTAGTTGTGCATCATGAGCACGGTTTTCATCTAACCAGAAAATTGCAGGGATACCCTCAATTTTTGTTCTTTCAACAGTTAAACGTACCCAGTCACGGATAGGAATATCTTTAGTACGTGCAAGTCTCCAGATATCACCAGCTTCACACTCAAAACTCATAACTTCACCATCAACAGAACCAGTTACAGTAACAGTCCCAGCTTCAGCTAATTCGAAAGTTGTTGGGTGAGAACCATACTCTTCAGCTTTTTGAGCCATAAGACCTATATTTTGCATTGCACCCATAGTAGATACATCGTATTGACCATTTGCAACAATATCAGCTACCATCTCTTCGTGGAACATTGCATATGTTGAATCTGGAACAACAGCGACAGTTTGACCAGCTGCACCAGTTCTATCCCACTGCTTACCACCCTCACGTACAACAACAGGCATAGAAGCATCGATAATAACATCATTTGAAGCATTAAAATTAGTTGTACCTTTATCAGAATCAACCATAGCGATTTTTGGAGCATCAGCTTCAACAGCAGCTAAGAATGCAGCTTTAATTTCAGCTTCTTGAGCATGACCAGAAATTTTCTTCTCTAAATCACTCATACCCATGTTAGGGTTAACACCTACTTCTTTGAAAGTGTCAGCATATTTAGTAAATACCTCTTCAAAGAAAATTTCAAAACCATGACCAAACATAATAGGGTCAGAGATTTTCATCATTGTTGCTTTAAGGTGTAAAGACCAGATAAGATCTTTTGCTTTAGCATCTTCAATAGTTTGCTTATAAAATGTTCTTAATGCTGCAACTGACATAAAAGTACCATCAAGAACTTCACCAGCAAGCACATCAATAGAAGTTAACTCTTTACCGTTAAGTGCGATAGTCACTTTTTGATCAGCAGTAGATGTAACTGATTTTTCGTGTGCGAAGAAATCACCTTTTCCACCCATGTGCGCTACATATGCTCCACAATTTTCATCAACAGCTTTAAGTCTATGTGGGTTGTTCTGAGCGAATTTCTTAACCGCTACAGCAGCACGACGATCCGAGTTACCTTCACGCAATACTGGGTTAACCGCAGATCCTAAACAAACGCCATATTTAGCTTGAATCTCTTCTTCAGCAGCATTAGACGGATTTTCAGGATAATCAGGAATATCATGACCTTGACCTTGAAGTTCAGCGATACAATCTTTAAGTTGACCAACAGAAGCAGAGATATTAGGAAGCTTGATGATATTACCATCTTCTTGAAGTACTACTTCACCTAATTTAGAAAGTTCATCTTCTGCCAAACCTTGACTCGCAAGTACACGACCCGCAAGTGAAATGTCACTAAGTACCACATCTACTCCTGCTTCTTTTGTAAAAGCGTTTACGATTGGTAATAGCGAATATGTTGCTAATGCTGGAGCCTCATCAATTTTTGACCAAATGATTTTTGCCATGTATGTTCCTTATTAATTAAAAT
>JANTGV010000038.1 GCA_024762745.1 Sulfurimonas sp.
TTCTCAATATAAAGCCTGGACTGGCGATATTCAAAGCTGTGTAAGTTGTCATGCTGTCGTTAAATCAAATGACTCCCTATTTACAACGTTTCAAAGAATGTTTTAGCTAAGATATTTCAATGAAAAAAAACATCTTAATAGTGGAAGATGAAGCCTCCATTGTAAATTTCATAAAAAACCGTCTAAACCACAATATTTATAATGTTGACACAGCTTTAGACGGTAAAGAAGCCTTGGATAAAATCATCTCTAACACTTATGATTTAATCACTTTAGATATTATGCTTCCTCATATAGATGGATTTGAATTGTGTCAAAAAATAAGACAAAAATCTAAACAAACCTTGATTATTATCGTTAGTGCTTTGGAGACTATGGAGTTTAAAGAAAAAGCTTATACTATGGGAATTGATGATTATATTGCTAAACCTTTTTCAGCAAAAGAGTTAGCAATAAAAATCCATTCACAACTCAAAAGAAGAGAAGAAATAAGCTTCTTATCTAAGGAGTTGGTTTCAAATATAATACTTGATGAAGAGTCTAAAAGTATAACTGTTAACGGCTATAAAATAGGATTCACCCCTAGTGAATACCTCATTTTATCAACTTTAATATTAAATAAAAACAGAGTTTACTCAAGGTCTGAATTAGCACAGATAATATATGACAATTATTTTGGCAGCATTGATGAGCAAGGTATAAATAGTCATATCCATCACATCAGAGAAAAGGTAAGACAGTTTTATGCTAAAGATATAATTCGAACAGTGCGAGGTATAGGGTATAAAATATATGAAAATTAACTCATTTATAATTACTATATACACTCTAGCCGGTCTTTTAATATCTGCATCTACTGCGTTTATGACTTTTTTAATTATTGGAGAACCTATTGGAACTAAAATGTTCCTTCAGATTGTACTTTCGATTATATTAGTCTTACCTATTATTGGTCTTATTAGTTACTATCTTGGGAAATATTTATCTCAAAAATTCAATTTTATCCAAAACAGATTGAAGGATATAAAGGAAGAAGCTTTTTCACAAGACAACAGTCAAAATATAATATATGAGATTAATGAGATAAACCAAAATATAAATTTTTTATCTCAACAACTCTATAACCTTATAGGTGATTTAAAAGAGAAAAATCAAAACCTGTCAAACCTACTTATTTCTATGGCTCATGACATCAAAACACCTATAACAATTTTAAATGGCTATATAGAAGAGATACAAGACGGTATGATACGCAAAGAAGAACTTCCTATGGTCTTGTCACATATGAAAAATGAAGTGAAATTTTTAGATGATCTCACCGTTGACATGCTTGAGTTCATTACTTCAATGCAAAACCATAAAAACAAAGAAAACATAAATTTTCGACTATTTATTGAAAAAGAGATATTTACTCTACTTCCAAAAAATCAAAATTTAAAGTTTATCAATGATGTAATCGATGGATATTTTGTTGATTTTAACACTGTAGATTTAAAAAAAGTCTGCTTAAACATACTTACTAACGCAATAAAATACACCAACAGTGGGTATATTAAAGTTTATGTAGAAGATAATAATATACTGTTTGAAAATACTGGTCAAGAGATAAAAAGCGAATATAAAAACAAGATATTTGAACCATTTTTTACAATTGACAAAAGTAAAAACAGGGAAAAAAGTGGTTTTGGTTTAGGACTTTCTATCGTCAAGAATTTAGCTAAAAACAATTCATACTCCTGCTATTTGAAACTTAGCAACGAAGACAAAACAATATTTAGTTTACAAAAAGTCTACTCTAAAGGACAAACTTGATTTGTTTAAATAAAAAACATTTAGAGTAGTGTCAAACTCTGAGAATAGAATACTGTTACCAGCGAGACCTCTTACGGCGATCTGGAACTAATGATGGGAGTATCAGACCCAAAAGAAGACCTATACCACCAACTATGCCACCATACGTAAACCAACGAAGCAGTAAATCAACCCTCTCAGTATCTAGTTGTTCATTTAAATCACTGTTTAAGCCTTGAACCTGCTGTAGTTCTTTAGTCAGTTTTGTATTTGTATTTTCCAGCTCACTAACTTGAATGCTATGAGAGTTTAAATTCTCTTTAGTTGAACTCAACTGCGTTTTTAGTTTTGCATATTTGATTTCAAGTTTTTCTAAACGCTCTTTTAAACCTGCTTGTCTAGAAACATATTTAGTGTTAATCCAACCAGTTCGACCTTTAGGGTCTACTATTTTAGTAAAACCGGCATTTTCATCTGTTTGAAGTACTTTTATCTTTTCACCAGCATCAACACTACCAATAATTTTATATTTGGTACCGGGACCCGAATGAACATAAGTAAACAGATCATCTGAAACATAACGATTCAGAGCATTTGCCGATGAAGACAGAGATACAATCATTAGAAATAAGAGAGTGATTTTTCGCGTCATATAATATATCCTTACTATAAAAATAAAATGGTAACATAATCTTTGTACACCAATTGTTTATATAAATAGTCCATTTTAAGGTATAGTAAACCATAAATTATTTAATAAGGAAAAAATATGCAACCAACAAATCAGGAGCTGCAACTACACAAAAACTGTCAACTCTATGCTTACCTCTTGAAGATGCAAAAAAAAGAAGTTCCGGAGCATATTCAAGAGTGTCTAGACTCTTATGAGTATGTTACCAACTGTGTAGAAGAACTACTAAAAGAGCTTAAAAGTTTAGATGAAGAAAGTTTTGAGAAAATAGTCAATAACACAGACTCAATAGAATCACGTGAACTTGCATACTGGTGGGAAATGCAACAAGAGGCTGATAGACTTCGTAAAGACTTAGCTCAAACCTGCCTATAGGTTTTTAGAGCTGAGAAATCTCACGTTCAAAAAAGTCCAACACCTCTTTTAAGTTTTTCACTTCGCTACACTCTGAATCTGGGCAATGTTCCAGGTTGAACTTAATACCATGTTTTGTACACACCTCAACAAACCCATTGACTTCATGAGAGTTTGAAGAGTTACATAAATAAAAAATTGGAAAAGAACCAATAGGGTTTAAAAGGTTTGTCAAGTCATTCTCTTCATACTTTATGTTTGGATTATTAGCATAGACTGCGTTTGCCTCACATAAAACACCTTGCAAAATTGCATCGTGCCCTGCCATATTATTTCCATACAGATAAATATGCTCCTCACACTCATACTCCTCTGCTATCTCTTCTATAAGTCTCTGTAAGAGTTCTCGGTTTCTTTTAGCCACACTCTCTTCTATAGTTAGAACATTCCACATCTTATATTCAAACTGAATAAGTTCAAGCTCTTCTTTAGCATGTAATATAACAACTAATGGTACAAAGTTCGAAACAAACGCAGCAGGTGTAAAATTATATAAAAGTTTTTCATCATATTTCATGTTGAAATTTTAGTATAATTATCTCAAATTTTTCTAAAAAGGTTTCATATGGGTGGTTTTGAGGGAGGAGATGAAGGTGGATACTGGGATCTCGATGAACCTACTATATTTTCCAAAGCAAACAGATCAAAATCATTTATTAAAAAAAGTGGCCCGGAGTACACTCTAAAAGTCTTTATAAAAGAGCAGGAGCTATATGACAGTATAAGTTTAGTTCCCTGTAAGTGCGATGACTTTACTATAGAGAGTTATGATAAGACTTTGTCGGAAATTATCTCTAAAACATATAAAGCACTTCTTGAGTATACTAACGATTCAGAAATTGAAGAGTTTTTTAATGAGTATAAAGTTCTCATCTTAAGAGATAGTTCTTTAGAAACAGAAAAACAGCAAGATATTTCTCATGCAGAAGCATTTTTACACTTGACAAAAGAGGCATGTAACCTCATACTAAGAAATGATGAGCTAGAACTACTCACCCCACCCTAATTTCTCTTTAAGTACATTAAAGTAATTAAACTCTTCCCTATGAATGAGCTTTGCTGTTTTTGTTGAGAGTCTTATATGTACACTCTCCCCTATCTCTAACTCATGCATATCCTGTCCATCAACTATCATAAGTGCAGGATTTGATGGCGTTTTCATCTCTATAGAGAACTCACCTGGCATCACAACAGGTCTCTGAGTGAGTGAGTGTGGGCAGATTGGAGTTAGAGTAAAAACATTTGCCAGAGGAAAGAGAACTGGTCCCCCTGCAGAAAGATTATAGGCAGTTGAACCTGTAGGTGTAGCAACTATAACCCCGTCACCGTAATAAGTATTAAAAGCCTTTCCATCCACTAAAGTCTCTATACTAATCATATTTGAAATAGAAGGACGAGTAAGTACTATATCATTAAATGCATGAATGGCAACCTCTTCACCATTTTTTACTATAGTAGCTTCTAGAACAAATCTCTCATCAATCCTACAATCTTTCTCTATCATACTTACAACAAACTCTTCAAGCTCATTCATACCTACATCAGCCAAAAATCCAAGATTACCGGCATACACTCCAAGTACAGGAATATCATAGTCAAAACTTCTTCTTACAGCAGATATGAGTGTGCCATCACCACCAAGAGTCACCAGAATATCACACTGTTTACAGAGATGCTCAAACTCCATACCCATAACATCAATCATAGCCCCACTTATACTATCAATATAGACTTCAATATCGTGCTTATTAAAAATCTTTTCAAGCTTGAAAAATGTACTTTTGAGTTCAGGGGTCGAAGGTCGTAAAAGAACACCAACCTTCTTAATACTTATAGTTTGCAATACAGTTCCTAGGTAAAAATATATAAATTACATAACAATTATACACTACATAAGCCAACTTTAGCTATAATCGCGAAAATTATTTTTAGGACTCTATACTTTGAGAACTCATTACTGTACAGATTTAAATGAAGCAAATGTAGGACAAGACGTTGTTCTTACTGGTTGGGCAAACAACTACCGTGATCACGGTGGAATTGTTTTTATAGATTTACGTGACAAAACTGGTCTAATCCAGCTTACTTGTGATCCAGAAGATGGGCCAGAAGCACATAAAGTTGCTGATAGTGTTCGTGATGAGTATGTTCTTATCGCTAAGGGAACTGTTCGTCTTCGTGGCGAAGGTTTAACTAACCCACGTCTAAAAACTGGTGCTATAGAAATCATCGTAAATGAACTTATCATTGAAAATCGTTCTGCTCCAGTTCCGTTTGTAATTGGCGATAAAAATGTTGGTGAAGAGACTACTCTTAAATACCGTTATTTAGAACTTCGTGATCCTGACTTATATGAAGTATTCCGTTTACGTTCAAAAGTAGCAATTGCCGCAAGAAACATCCTTGATGAAAACGGTTTCTTGGAGGTTGAAACACCTATTCTTACAAAGTCAACTCCAGAAGGTGCCAGAGATTATCTAGTTCCATCTCGTGTTCATAACGGTGAGTTTTATGCACTTCCACAATCTCCACAACTTTTTAAACAGCTTTTAATGGTTGGTGGCTTTGACAGATACTTCCAAATTGCTAAATGTTTCCGTGATGAAGATTTAAGAGCAGATCGTCAGCCTGAGTTCACTCAGATAGATGTTGAGATGAGTTTCTGTAACCAAGAAGATGTTATAAAAGTAGCAGAAGACCTGCTTGTAGCGATGTTTAAAGCTGCAGGACACGATGTTAAGCCACCATTTAACCGCATAGCGTACAGAGATGCTATGGAGTGGTACGGTTCTGATAAACCAGACCTTAGATATGACCTTAAAATGGTTGATGTTATCGACATCTTTGAGAGATGCGATAATGAAATCTTTACAAATATAGCAAAACAACCGCATAAAAACCGTATTAAAGCCCTTAAGGTTCCTGGTGCTGACTTAGTATTTTCAAAGCGTGAAATGAAAGGTTTCGAAGACTTCGTACGTAAGTTTGGTGCACACGGTCTTGGTTACTTCCAGATGAAAGAAGATGGTCTTAAAGGTCCACTTATTAAGTTCTTCAGTGAAGAGGATATTGCACTTCTTGTTGAAAGACTTGATATGCAAGTTGGTGATGTTGTATTTTTTGGTGCAGGCGAGAAGAAAACTGTATGGGATTACATGGGACGTTTTAGAAACTTCATAGCTGAACATGAGAAGATGAACCTTGTAGATGAGAATGCATTTGAGTTTGTATGGGTTGTTGACTTCCCAATGTTTGAAGTAGAAGATGGTCGTGTAAAAGCACTTCACCATCCATTTACACAGCCAAAAGATACTGATAAAGATGATGTTGAAGAGATAGAGTCTATCGCTTATGATATTGTTCTAAATGGTACTGAGCTTGGTGGTGGTTCTATTCGTATTCATAAACAAGATGTGCAAGAGGAAGTATTTAAACTTCTTGGTATTGGTGAAGAGGAAGCGCAAGAGAAATTCGGTTTCTTACTTGATGCTCTTAAGTTCGGTGCTCCTCCACACGGTGGTTTTGCTATGGGATTTGACAGACTTATTATGCTTATGAGTAAAAAATCAAGTATCCGTGATGTTATTGCGTTTCCTAAAACGCAAAAAGCCTCTTGTGTTCTTACTAAAGCACCAAGTGAAGTTGACAATACTCAGCTTCGTGACCTCCACATCAGACTACGTGAGCAAAAGAAATAGTGAAGAAGCTATTTCTAATTATCGGAGCGCCAGGCTCTGGTAAAACTACTGATGCTGAACTAATTTCAAAAGAAAATGACGATATAACACACTACTCCACTGGTGATATGCTCAGAGCAGAAGTAGCTAGTGGCAGTGAACTTGGTTTAGAGATAGACAACTATATCTCTAAAGGTCTTATTGTTCCTATTAAAATCGCTATAGAGACTATCACAAACGCAATAAAGTCTGCACCTACTGATGTAGTTATCTTAGATGGTTATCCAAGAAGTATGGAACAACTCAATGCACTAGAAGATTATCTTAATGATACTCTTGAACTTGTGAGTGTTATAGAGGTACGTGTGAGTGAAGATACTGCTCGCGATAGAGTTCTTGGACGTGCTCGCGGTGCTGATGACAATACAGAAGTGTTTGATAACCGCATGAAGGTTTACACTGAACCTTTAGCTGATATAGAATCTTTTTACAGCTCTAAAAAACTTTTAAAGGTCATTTCTGGAGAAGGAACTATTGAAGAGATAGTTTCTGAGATAAGAACTTTTATAGACTCTAAAATATAAACAAACTTAGGACCTCACATAATACTTCGTGGGTGTCTGTAAAATTTCATTTTCTTACCCTTTATTACCTCCTTCCATAAAAATTACCAATTTATTGATTTTTCAAGAAAAAAAAATTAAAATTCTCAAATTTTTTTAACATTGCGACATAAAACAATGTATTATGAGGGATACAAATTGAATTATGACTTTACTACAAACCGTCTAATAGTCAAAGAATGGCACTCTTTTAAACCAACAGAACTTGAGGAGCCAAACCTAGTAAATATTATCGAAGAGATACTAGTACCTGATGTCACCAAGAGATTCCCAATAATGTGGCGAGGTAGTTACGACAAGAAAAGAGCTAAATACTGGATTCAAGATCGTGATAGTGAATCTAAAACACTCCTTGCTGTAGAAAAAGAGACTAAAAAAGCTCTGGGCTATATCAATTTTTTTAGGGAGGGAGACTACAGTAAAGGAACTTACTTGCGTTTAGGCTATCTGGTATCTCATGCTATGTGGAATAATGGTTTAGCAACAGAACTTGTCAATGGGTTTATTCATCTGTGTAAAGAAAATAATATCTCTTCTCTTTTTGCTAGAGTGGATTCAGATAATATTGCTTCCATACGCGTTCTTGAAAAAAATAATTTTTTCACAAAACCACGCGATACAAATAGAGGAGACCTTCTATTTGTATATGACTTTAATAAATAGACTAACCCAGCTGAGAAGTAATTGACTCTTCAACTTTATCTATATCTGCTGTTCCATCAACAGTAATATACTTCAATGTGTCTATACTCTCTGCTTGCTCTTTATAGTAACCAATAAGAGGACTAGTAAGTTCATGATAAACTTTTAATCTATCTAAAACAACAGGCTCTTTATCATCATCACGCTGTACTAAATCTTCACCTGTCTCATCATCCTTACCTTCAACTTTTGGTGGATTATAAACTATGTGATATGTTCTTCCAGATGCCAAATGAGCACGACGACCAGACATACGAGTTACAATTTCAGAATCAGGAACATCAATTTCAATTACTGCATCTATCTCAATACCTGCGTTTGTAACTGCGTCAGCCTGAGGAAGTGTACGAGGAAAACCATCTAAAAGGTAGCCATTTTTACAATCATCTTCAGCAATTCTATCTTTTACCAAACCAATTATAATATCATCT
>JANTGV010000039.1 GCA_024762745.1 Sulfurimonas sp.
AGTGCTGACAAACGACGTTTGTGCGTAACTTCTGAGAGTGGATTTGTTTGATCCATAAACTGAGAAAGCTGTCCGCCGGAGAAAAATTCCATGATTGTAGATGTAATCATTTTCGAATTTATCAGATCATGTGGCATCAGTTCATTCATCGGACCACTCATAGTTGAGAGTTTGTCACGAATCGCTTTTTGCATTTTTACAAGACCGTTATGCAACTCATTACCAAGAAGTTCACCAATAGAACGAATACGACGATTACCTAAGTGGTCTCTATCATCTAAATGCCCTTGACCATTCTTAACTTTAATGACATATTTTACAGACTCAATGATATCTTCATGCGTGAGTACTGTTACATATTCAGGAATGTTCATTCCAAGCTTATGATTCATTTTCATACGACCAACCTGAGTCAGGTCATATCTTTCAGGATCAAAGAAAAGCTGATTCACGAATATCTTTGCTGCTTCTTTTGTGACAGGTTCACCAGGACGCATAACTTTATAGATACGAATCGCTGCTAAATCATTTTCATCTTCAATGTCTTCTGTTTGTTTTAGCAATTTAAGAGAATCAGTATCTGCATTGAATGCATTAATAATAGAACTATCAACACCCTCAGCAATATCATTTGCAATTTTGAATTCAGTAACACCGATTTCAGCCATTTTTTTGAGTTTGGTTTCATCGATATGCGTCATAGCATCAAAAAGAACTTCACCAGTCTCAGGATCGATTATAGGCTCAGCAAGATATCTGTCTAAAAGTACTTCTAAAGGATATTGAACCTCTTTTACACCTTCATCTATCAATTTTTGTACTTTTTTACTTGATAATCTTTTACCGGAAGCTACAAGTACTTTATCATTCATATCTGTTAAATCATAAGGAAGACGTGCAGTGTAGTCTTTAGGATTAAAATCAATAGCAAATATATTATCATGTATTTTTATTGTCTGAATTGGGTAAAACAACTTTAAGATATCTTGTTTAGAATAACCTAAAGCACGAAACATAATTGTTACAGGCACTTTACGACGCTTGTTTATTCTCATGTAAAGTATATCTTTAGGGTCATACTCAAAATAAAGCCATGAACCACGATCAGGAATAATCTGTCCGGTATAAATTAATTTATTTCCCGCAGTAGATGACTCTTCTTCTTTAAAAATTACACCTGGTGAACGATGCAGCTGATTTACAACAACGCGTTCAACACCATTAATAATAAATGAAGTTCTTTCTGTCATAAGAGGAATATCACGAACAAAGATACTTTGTTCTTTAATATCTGCAACACCAAGTTTTTCTTTTGTATTTTCATCTCTGTCCCATAGAACAAGACGAGTTTTCATTCTAAGACTAACGGCATACGTCAGTCCTCTTTCCATACATTCACGAACTGTGTACTTTGGATTCGTAACTTCAGAACCTATATATTCAACAGTCAATCTATTTTGTGCATCATGAATAGGAAATACAGATTGAAATACTTTTTCAATCCCACTTGCACTTCTGTCTTTTTCATTTAACATTAAAAAAGTATTATATGAGCTTTCTTGCAGTTGGAGTAAATTTGGTACTTCAATTTCTTGAGGAGTTTTAGAGAAGTCTACACGAAGACGGTTTCCGGAATATAAAGTGTTTAACATAGGCTACCTCGATAAGTTGTTAATTAAGGCTAAATTTAAGTATTTAGCGGATCATATCTAGACGTCTCTAGATAGATTGAGTACTCTTACAATAAGAGATTTTTTATAGTGCTTATAAACGACATAAGGGCACTTTAGCCAAGAGAGTTTATTCTCTTCGCTAAAGCGCCCAAAAAACAGAGGGCAAAGCCCTCTTGGTTTTTAAGTTAAAATTACTTAACTTCTACTGTAGCACCAGCTTCTTCTAAAGCAGCTTTTGCTTCTTCAGCAGCTTCTTTATCTACACCTTCTTTGATAGTAGATGGTAATGTTTCACAAGCTTCTTTTGCTTCTTTAAGCCCAAGACCAGTTAAAGCACGAACAGCTTTAATAACACCGATTTTTTTCGCACCAGCGTCAGTTAAGATAACATTGAATTCAGTTTGATCAGCACCACCGCCAGCAGCTTCTCCACCAGCACCACCAGCAACAGCTACAGGTTGTGCAGATACACCAAATTTTTCTTCGAATTCTTTTACAAGCTCAGAAAGCTCAAGAACAGATAAACCAGAAATAAATTCTAATACGTCTTCTTTAGTTACAGCCATAATGACTCCTTCATTTTATTTTTTTAGTTTTATTTGTGACATTCAAGCCACTTTTTTCGAAGAGAATTCTATGCTTCCTCTTCTTCTTTTTTTCTTCTTAAAGCATCGATTCCAAACGCAAGGTTTGTAAGCGGAGCCATCCAAGTAGCAGCAAGCATACCAAGAAGCTCATCACGACCAGGAAGTTTAGCGAATGCTTCAATTTTAGCTACGTCTGCAGGTTCTTTATCAAGATATCCAGCTTTAATCACGAATTTGTCATGATCTTTAGCATAATCAGAAGCAATTTTTGCAGCATTGATAACATCATCAGACCAAATAAAAATATTTGTATCTTTGATTTCTACACCGCTCATGCCAGCATTTTTGAGTGCAATTGTTGCTAATGTATTTTTAACAACCTGAACACTTGTGTCTTTTGCGCGAGCAGCTTTACGTAACTCTTCAAGTTCACTTACAGTTAAACCTTTGTAGTCACATATAACAACTGCTGTCGTGTTAGCAAATGAAGTAGTTAATTGCTCAATTACTTCAGCTTTTTTTGACTTAAGCATATAATATTTCTCCTTTCCAGACATAACTTCAAGAGGGGCGAAAGGGTACAATTAAGCTCACTACCTACACGGTAGATACCCCCAACTATCTTTAGTCCAAGTAATTCAGATTTCCATTGAGTGAAAATCTTTACACTAAAATAAATTATCTCAGTATAAAAATCTCCACCAAGCAAAAGCTTGGTAAAAACTCTATTTAATATCTGCTAATTCTAACACATCAAGTTTAACAGCAGGACTCATTGTTAAACTTAATGCAGCATTTTTAATATAACGCCCTTTAGCTGAAGCAGGTTTTTGCTTGTTGATAGCTACAACAAAGCTTTCAAGATTTTCTTTAATTTGATTTGCATCAAAACTTGCTTTTCCTATACCAGCGTGAATATTCCCTTTTTTGTCAACTCTAAAGTTAACTTGACCACCTTTAA
The DNA here is from genome assembly GCA_024762745.1 of Sulfurimonas sp. The sequence goes on from JANTGV010000039.1 coordinate 3,222, forward strand.
CATTTTTAACAGCAGTAGCAACATCAGGTGTAACTGTACCAGTCTTAGGGTTAGGCATTAGACCTTTTGGTCCAAGAATACGACCGATTTGACCAACAAGTCCCATACAATCAGGTGCAGCAACAACAACATCAAAGTTAAAAACACCTTCTTTAATTTGTGCAACCAAGTCATCAGTTCCAACAATGTCTGCACCAGCATCTTTTGCTTCATCAGCTTTTGCACCTTTTGCGAATACTGCAACACGAACAGTCTTACCAGTACCGTGTGGTAATACGATTGCACCACGAACCATTTGGTCTGCATGACGAGGGTCAACATTTAAATTCATAGCCACTTCAACTGTTTCATCAAAGTTAGCGCTTTTTAAATCTTTTACAGTTGAAGAAGCTTCTTCTACAGTGTACGATTTTGTCTTATCAATTTTTTCTAATAATTGTTTATATCTTTTGCTCATAACAAATCTCCATATTAATTCTGCCACATAGTTTTAAATCATTGTGGTCGATGATTGTTTTATTTTTAAACTAGTCTTTGATTTCTATACCGATTGAACGAGCAGAACCTGCTAAAGTGTTAGCAGCCATTTCTTTATCATCAGTATTTAAATCTTCTATTTTCGCTTCAACAACTTCCATAAGCTGTGCACGAGTTAATGATCCAACTTTGTTTTTAAGTGGATTATCACTTCCTTTTTTAAGACCTGCAGCTTTCATCAATAATTCAGAAGCCGGTGGCTGTTTTGTAACAAAAGAGAAACTTCTGTCATTGTAAACAGTAATAATAACTGGAACTTTAAATCCCATTTTATCTTTTGTTTTTTCATTGAACGCTTTACAGAATTCCATGATATTAACACCACGTTGTCCTAGTGCCGGTCCTACTGGTGGAGCTGGGTTAGCTTTACCAGCTTCAATTTGTAGCTTGATATAATCCATGACTTTTTTTGCCATAATCTTTCCTTTTTATGAATTTAAATTATTTTTTCAACTTGCGTGTAAGAGATATCTACCGGAGTAGCTCTACCGAAGATTGAAACGTTGAGTTTTAGAGTACCATGTTCTAGATCATACTCGTCAACAGTAGCCGTAAAGTTTGCAAAAGGTCCATCAATAATACGAACAGTTTCACCATTATCAAAGAATACCTTTGGTTTAGGTGCTGCACGATTATTTACACGATCCAAGATTACATTGATATCATGCTCACTAAGTGGTGTAGGAACATTTCCCTCACCAATAAAACCTGAAACTTTCGGTATTGATTGAATCATATGTTGAATCTCTGTATTCAAATCTATACGAGCGAATACATATCCAGAGTATAAAGATCTCTCACTTACCTTTTTCTTTCCGTCTTTAACTTCAATAACATCCTCAGTAGGAACGATCACATCGGTAATATGATCTTCTAATCCGTGCTCTTTAATCATATTAAAGATTGCATCTCTTACTGCTCTGTCACTGCCATAGGTCTGAATAGAGTACCATTGATGTGCCATAACTAACTCCTTAACCTAAAATCGCTGACATAATAGATGACATAAGCAAGTCAACTAATGCAAGAAATGCAGCTACTGCAGAAACAACAATCACAACTGCTATATATGCTTGTTTTACCTGTCCTTTAGTAGGAAAGATAACTTTACTTAATTCTAATCGTGCATTACTAATAACTTTACTTAAATTCATCTATTTCTTTCCATATATTGAAATGTCATTTATTACAAATAAAGCATACATGCTTTACTTGTAATAAATGAGTGGCAGGCGTAGAGAGACTCGAACTCCCAACACCCGGATTTGGAATCCGGTGCTCTACCATTGGAGCTATACGCCTAAAAAAAAGAATGAAGCTTACAGCTTCATCTCTTTATGAGTTGTGTGCTCTTTACACCATTTGCAGTATTTGCGTACTGAAAACTTCTCAGTGTGAGTCTTTTTATTTTTTGTTGTGTGATAGTTACGTCTTGTACATTTCTCACAACCTAAGTGAATCGCTTCTCTCATGTTTATTTACCTTTTATAGGATTTTGCATATTCGCGTAAGCGAATTATGCAAGAATCTCAGCAACAACACCAGCACCAACTGTTCTACCACCCTCACGGATAGCGAATTTAGTACCTTTTTCCATTGCAATTGGGTGAATTAACTCAGCAGTAATACTTACGTTATCACCTGGCATAACCATCTCAGTACCTTCTGGTAAAGTGATCGCTCCAGTAACGTCTGTTGTACGTACATAGAACTGTGGACGATAACCATTGAAGAATGGAGTATGACGACCACCCTCATCTTTACTTAGTACATAAATTTCTGCAGTAAATTTAGTGTGAGGTGTAATTGTACCTGGCTTACAAAGTACTTGACCACGTTCAACTTCATCTTTACCAATACCACGAACTAGGATACCACAGTTATCACCAGCTTCACCTTGCTCCATTTCTTTACGGAACATTTCAATACCTGTAACAGTAGTTTTTTGAGTGTCTTTGATACCAACGATTTCTATCTCGTCACCAATTTTAACAATACCACGTTCGATACGTCCAGTTACAACTGTACCACGACCAGAAATTGAGAAAACATCTTCAACAGGCATTAAGAAATCTTTATCAGTTTCACGCTCTGGCTCAGGAATATATTCATCAACTGTATCCATAAGTGCAATGATTTTTTCAGACCACTCACCGATTGTACCAGTTTTAGCTTCTTCAAGAGCTTTAAGAGCTGAACCAGCAGTAATTGGTGTGTCATCACCTGGGAATTCATACATATCTAATAGTTCACGAATTTCCATTTCAACTAGTTCTAATAACTCTTCATCGTCAACCATATCTTCTTTGTTCATGAAAACAACGATATATGGTACACCAACTTGTTTAGAAAGAAGGATGTGCTCACGAGTTTGTGGCATCGGGCCATCCGCTGCAGAAACAACAAGAATAGCACCATCCATTTGTGCAGCACCAGTAATCATATTTTTAACATAATCCGCGTGACCTGGACAGTCAACGTGTGCATAGTGACGTTTATCAGTTTCATACTCTACGTGTGAAGTAGCGATAGTGATACCACGCTCTCTTTCTTCTGGAGCATTATCGATTTGGTCATAATCCATAAATTGTGCTTCATTTTTAACTGCAAGTACTGCTGTAATTGCTGCTGTTAGTGTTGTTTTACCATGGTCAACGTGACCAATTGTACCGATGTTAACATGGGGTTTGTTACGTTCAAACTTTTCTTTTGCCATAATGTTCTCCGACTTTAATTTTGAATTGAAATGGAATTATACCCAAAAATCATTCAATTATTGCTTAATTAAAACATAATTTTACTTTGATGGAGCTCACGAGCGGATTTGAACCGCCGACCTCTTCCTTACCAAGGAAGTGCTCTACCCCTGAGCCACGAGAGCAAACAAGAATATACTAAGCAATAATTGAATAATTCTTTTTTATTTTGATACTAGTTTTTGTGATTAGATTACGATATAAATAAATTCTATAAAATAAATATATTGTATGAAGTAAGATAGAAATTATACTTCAGCTTCCAGAATCTCAATGGAGCGGGTGAAGGGATTCGAACCCTCGACAGCCTGCTTGGAAGGCAGGAACTCTAGCCACTGAGTTACACCCGCATGTGAGTGGTGGTGGGAAGAGGAGTCGAACCTCTGAACCCATAGGGAGCAGATTTACAGTCTGCCGTCGTTGGCCACTTGACTATCCCACCACGTGTACATTCTTAAAATGTTTTTCTGGTCTAACACTGTTTCTAATATTCAAAATTCAATGGTGCCGACACGAGGATTTGAACCCCGGGCCTGCTGATTACAAATCAGCTGCTCTAGCCAACTGAGCTATGTCGGCATCGAATTTGAGCCAGAATTATAGTGCAAAATAAACCCAATGTCAAGTATTTTTACTAAAAATTTATAAAATCACCATCTTTTAGTATAATTGGCTTAAAATTACCTCTCAAATTTTCTATTTCCCTGCTTATATCTTCCAGACTTGATGGTTTCATATGGTTAATATACAAGTTTACATCATCTCGTTTTAATTTTTTTAAAGCCTCAAAAAGCAGTTTAGGGGTGAGATGTTTACTTGCTTCGGCCAGGGCTTGCATATCAGATGCAAAAGAGCACTCTACTACTAGTGATGTTATTTCACTGTCATTATCAATTATATCTATGATATTTTCAAGAGAATAGGTATCAGCCGTTATCAGTACGCCTCTGTCGTTCATCTTGTATATATAGCCACAACTTGGTACCGTATGATCAGTTTTAATTGGCTTTAAAGTAATTGAGTCGCTAAGCCAATAGCTATGGTTCAAATATATTTCACTGTATCTTACACACATATCTGTAGAGTTCTCTAATGGTATCTTGGAGAAGTCCGGCCAGATTATATCATTTAGGAAATGCTCTTTGATCGCTTGGATTGTTTGCGGCAGAGCTATAATATTAAGTGTTTTTTTTCTTTGGGTAAAGTAATTGTCTATAATATAGGCTATGTCAGATATATGATCAAGATGTGAATGCGTTAAATATATATTCTCTACATGTAAAGAGTCTTCTTCTAACGAGTTTAAAAGATTACCTGCGTCTATAACAGTAGAAGGAGTCAACATAAATGATGTAGTACCGAAACCTTTGGCTTTTGTTCCGTAGGCTCCTAAAATTTTTATACTGTTTTTATACATTCAATACACTTTTTACTGTTTTGAGACTATTATAGCATTTATGTAGCTATAATTGCATAAATAGTTTTTAAAAAGGTTATTAAGAATGTTAAAAGTACTATTTTCCCCATCAGAAGGAAAGAACAGTGGCGGCGATGAAAAGCCTAAAAATCTTTTCGGTGCACCTGATG
>JANTGV010000040.1 GCA_024762745.1 Sulfurimonas sp.
ATTTTTATGATGTATTAAAAGGTTGACAGATGGAGTATTACTCAATATTAGAAGAGATTGCCCAAGAGGTGAAACCACTTTTAGAAGATGGGAAAGTGGCAGACTATATACCTGCTTTGGCCTGTGTAGAGAAGGAGCAGTTTGCGATGAGCATAACTCTTTTTGATGGAACACAGTATAGTGTTGGCAGTGCAGACAGGCTTTTTTCTATACAGAGTATCTCCAAGGTTTTTACATTTACACTCGCTTTGAAGTTTTATGGACGTGCTATGTATGAGAGTGTAGGGCATGAACCTTCAGGAAACCCTTTTAACTCTTTAGTTCAACTTGAGTATGAAAACGGAATACCAAGAAACCCTTTTATAAATGCAGGTGCTATTAGGGTGACGGATAGACTCGTGAGTCACTATGGAAGTGATAAAAAAGCTGACAAAGAGGTTTTGGAGTTTATAAAATCAATTACAGATGATCAATCTATAGATGTGAACTGCAGTGTTGCGAAATCTGAGATGGAGCATGGTTATAGAAATATCTCTTTGGCAAATCTGATGAAGAGTTTTAATAATTTTGACAATGATGTTAACAGAGTTGTAGATGTCTACTTTAGACACTGCTCAGTAGAGATGAATACAAAAATGCTCTCAAGAGCGATGCTCTACCTTGCAAATCATGGAGTTGATCCTGTAATTGATAAAGCCTATATAACACCAGCCCAAGCTAAACGTATAAATGCATTGATGCTTACCTGTGGACATTATGATGCTTCTGGAGATTTTGCTTATAATGTCGGTCTACCCGGTAAGAGTGGTGTTGGAGGTGGAATAGTCGCTGTTGTTCCAAAGGTGATGGGTATTTCTGTATGGTCACCTGGGTTAAATGCCCAAGGTAACTCTCTGGTTGGAACAAAAGCTTTAGAACTTTTTACAGATAAAACAGGTCTCTCTATTTTTTAAAACTTATAGTTCGCAATCAGACGACCGATAGAGACTTCTACTCCTTCATTTGACATAGGAAGTTCTGTTGCTCTTTGGTAGATATACTGAACTCTTAGAACAAGAGGGCCAAATGTCTTTCCTGCACCAATTGCGTATGTTCTATCAAACTCCATAGCATGGTGCTGTACTTTAAAACCATCATTCATAACTGCAAATACACGCTTACCAAAGTATACGGCGCCACCAAGATGGTAACTGTTATAGTGAGCATGTGCCTTGATGGCAGTTGTTATATAGTTTTCATCTGCGTTTTGTGCATAGTTTGGAGATGCGGTACTCTCATCATCAAGGGTAACATTGATATGTTTTGTAATAGAGGTGAACTTCACTTTTACTTTGTCAAACCTTGTTTTATAGTCAATTCGAAGGTCGGTCTGTATAACATCAAAGTCATCGTAGTCTGTAAAGTACCCTGTAAGATTAAAGGTAAGTTTTTTATTTGCATTGTAGGTGAATCCACCACCACCTATTACGCCACCGTCTGTAGGAGCAATATTGTCTTTTAATACAGAGGCGTAGTTGAGGTTTATTTCAAAACGTCTATCAAACTTGTAAGAGTATCTGAAAAAAATTTTCTGGTTTTCTAAATCTTTTGTCATTGGTGGCTGTATTGTATTTGCTCCACCCTTTTCATAGGTTAGCTTATACTCTGCGTTTCCGTAGTGCAAATCAGCACCTATACCGTAAACAGAACCATCTTCTTTCTGTTTAGAGCCAGTATAGTTTTTACTCTCAGCATATGTAGAGATACTCGAGTGAATAGTCTCTGTAGCCAAAAGGTAGGTTGTTAAGGTGAGCAGTGTTATATATTTTAAAATCATTATTTTCCTATAAATATTTATGAATTATTTGGCTTAGAGTTAAAAAGTACAGTGAGTGTGCTTAAAAGGGCACCTAAAAATACTATTGTATATCCAGTAGGCAGGTCATAGTAGTAAGAGAGTACAATCGCACTAATACTAAAAAACCAGCCAAAAGCAAAACTGCTTAAGAGAGTGTTGTTTAGTTTAAGTGAAGTTGCCACCATAGCTGGTGTAATGAGTAGTACAAAGACAACTAAAACACCAGCAAGTGCAACAGAGGATGTTACTGTTATGGCCAAAAGTGAAAAGAATGCAAGCTCTTTTATGAAACCTGAGAGCCTAGGATATACTTTCCATAAAATAAGTGCTATAAGTCCATAGACGATGGAACTTTTAATTACGTCATCAAGAGGTGTAAAAAGAATATCGCTTGCCAGTAGAGATTTAAAGTGTTCCATTCCCTCCGCAGAGTGAGAGAGAACCATCATAATTCCGCTCGCACCCAAAACATAGAGTGTACCAATAAAAGCTTCGAGTCTGAGTTCTCTTTGTGAAGCATAAGCTATTAGAAAAGCACTCAAAAGAGCAAAGCTTAGTGTTAAAATGTAAAAATACTCTTCATGAAAATAACCCAGACTGATTGCAGAACCAAGAGCTGCAAACTGTGCTATTGCCAAGTCGGTGAAGATAATACCGCGCTGGAGTACACCCATACCAAACCAGGCATGTATCATCACTAAAACTATGACGAGGGCTATGGGAACAAGAAGAATGTCTATCATTTTATAGCACTTGTGAGATAGTCAAACAGAGAGCTTAAATCTTCTATATCTTCTAAAGCACCGATATCATGAGGCATAAGAACTATTTTTATACCTGTCTTGTCACGAATAAACTCTGCTGTTTTTGTAGAGTGGTAGACATCATGTAAAATGTAGCTCGGTTTATGCTCTTTTATAGTTTTGATAAGAGAGAGTGTGTGTCTTGAACTAGGTGGAATTCCAGGTAAAGGTTCTATAGTCCCAATACTCTCAAGTCCATAACAGAGATTAAAGTAGGCTAAGTTATCATGAAACTGGATAATCTTTTCACCTCTTTTAGTGTGCATCTTCTCTGCCCATTTTTTTAGTTTTTTATCCCAACTATTTTTAAAAGTAGTGAAGTTCGCTTCATATATCTCTTTATGCTCACTATCTAGTGAGATTAAAAATTTTTTTATTGTCTGTGCCAACACTAAGATATTATTTGGGTTAAGATGAAAATGAGGGTTCCCATCAGGATGGACATCACCACCACTTCTATCAACATGTAGAGGCTTGTCTATCATCTCTATGTGATGAGACAAGTTTAAAAAACTGCTCGAACTTGGTTGCGTTTTTGGGTTTGCAGCACGGTTTAAAAGCGGTGGTAGCCATCCGATTTCAAGTTGTGCACCATTCATTATAAGTGCATCTGCGTTTCTTACCTTTGATATAAGGGAGGGACGAGGCACCACAAAGTGTGGGTCCCAGTTTCCTTTTGCTAAAACAGTGGTAGTGATATGTTCACCACCGATTGTTTTGGTAATAGCCCCTATGTAGGGGTAGCTTACAGCTATATTCATATGCGCTAGAAGCGAGAGTGGTAATAGCAGAAGTAGGAGAAATGTTTTCATTAAAAAACCACCTTAGAAACTATGTGCTCCGTGAGCTCCGATAGAGATGTTAGCACTTAGCATAACTGTGTTCACTCTTGTCGCTTCACCCTCGTCATTGTACAGAGCATTATTCTGGTTATATTGCAGTCTAAATCTGGCAAATTCACTTGTATGGTATTCTACCATAACTGAGTATTTGTCTAAATCATCTGGCTTACCTTGGTCTGCACTGTCAATAGTAACATCATTCATAAAGATACCGTCATAGCGTGCACCAAATCTCCATGTGCTGTTTGGAGCATATACAAGTTGTGTATAGAGACCAGCTTGTTCTTTCTGAAGATCTTTTTCAATTGCAAGACCTGTACCATTTATACCATATTGTGTCCCATCCATATCTCTATAGAGTACTTCACTCTGCCATTTAAGTGAGCTATAAGAGTCAAAGTAGTGTTTTACAACTAAATCAGCACCGTAGACTTTGCTGTCACCACTAAAAGCATGAGGTCCATCCTCATCTTCAGTGTGGTCAAGTCTTGATGAACCTTGAATATATGAGAGCCCACCAAGGATAGTTGTATCCCCAATATCAACAGATGATTTTGCGTATGCTATAAACATAGATGGAGCATCTTCACCTTCAATATCTGCGTTTGTTGCGTTTAATTCACTTAAGTGAATCTCACTATTTCCGAACATCTGGTCATTTTCACCTTGAAGTACTTCTACACCGACCATAAGATATGTATCTGTCGGAGCAGTCCATTGAAGTTGTAGACCTACCTCGTTGATACCGTGCATCCCTAAAAATGATTCATATACTAATGGCATATCATTGAAATCCCAGAAGTGGTGGTGCTGTTGGTTAAGGTAACCGAAGTTTGAGTTGAACTTTCCACCTTTAGCACGAAGACCATGACCAAGAGCTGTGGAAGTAAAGAATAACTCCTCTATAGCTACACCATTAGGTGAAAAGTGAAAAACACCATTCATAGTAAAAAATGGGTCTACTGAGCTTGAAAGCACTAGTTCTGCATAGTTTAGGTTAAAGCCATCTTCAGCATTATATGTTGCGTGAGCATGTTCACCATGAGCATGTGAACCAAGTAGTCCATGTGCTACACCTGGAACTTCAAGGTGACTTACGTCCTCATCACCCTCTACATCTCTGTTAACAAAAGATGCATCCATAATCAAAGATACATCTGGTATATATTGTGACTGTTCAAAAGTTCTCTTTTCCGGAGCTATCGTATTTATACCATTTGTCCCAAACATCAAAGTTCTGTTTTCTGGAGCTATAGTATCTTGTCCAAACGCCATAGTTGCACAGAGTGCACTTAATAATAGTTGTTTTTTCATTAGTTATATCCTAAGTAATATTTTTTAAATTTGTAATAGTTTTTTTGTTTTGTAAGTTTTAGGATATTTTTGGAGGTGCGTTTGAGTAGTTTGAGATGATAGCTTGATATCTGTATGTGCTATTTACTGTAAATACCGCCTTATCAGATAAAAAGAGAGTCAGTTCACTAAAAGTATCGTTAACATCATCTGAGAGCATGTTTTGAGAAACAAGACAAACCTCACACTCCATAGAACCATGGTCATTAAGGATGTGCTCTGTTTCATGAACAGCTGCAAAGGTAGTAGTAATAACAAATAGTAAAGATATTAAGACTCTTAGTTTCATAAATGGAATTATATCATATAGAAACTACCTATAAAGCTGAGAGTTTTTAATTAAATTTTATGACTTGTCTAAAGCCTGTTTAACTGCAAGAGGAAGAGGTAGCTCCACTTTATCACAATCCTCTTCCAAGCAGCATTCACAGGTTGTTCCAGCATCAGTCTCATCCATGATAGCATCTAGGTTGTTACCATGTTTTTTTACAGCCTCTTTAATCACATCAAACTCTACTTCGTTACAGTCACATACTAGCATGAGATATCCTTTTTATCATAATTGAGTAAAAGTCGAGCCTTTCACCCCACATACAGGGCACTTCTCAGGTGGAGTGCCCAGCTCTATATATCCGCAAGTTGGACATAAATAGATGTTTACTTCATCTAAATCTTTTCCCTCTTTTACAGCTGCAAGTGCTTTTTGGTAAAGCTCAGCATGAACCTTTTCGGCTTCAAGAGCATAACCAAACATCTTTTTAGCTTTATGGTTCTCTTTTACTGCTTGCTCATACATCGGAGGGTACATATCTTCAAACTCATAAGTCTCCCCGCCTATAGCAGCTTCTAAGTTTTCTATAGTAGAACCAACTTTATCCATCGCTTTTAAGTGACCTTCGGCATGGATACGTTCAGCTTCAGCAGTTGTACGAAACAGTTTCGCAATATTAGCTAAGCCATCTTTTTCTGCTTTTTTAGCAAAAGCAGTGTATTTTTGGTACGCTTGACTCTCTCCACTAAACGCAGTGTCTAAATTCTCTTGTGTAGTTGGCATAAATACTCCTTATATGTTGTAAGGTAAAGTTTACTCCTCTCCTACTTAATTAGATATTAGGAGCTATGCTAAATTAGTTTCTTTAGGCTACAATTTCACATGGCTAAAAAAAGTAAAAGAAATACAAAAATAAACCAGAGAATAAAAAAATATTTTGATGATGATCCTTTTGATGTAGGGGTTGAGAGAGTAAGTTCTGAGACCCTAAGTGAGCTTTTTCACACACTTGGCATTTATGACATAGAACACTCTAAAAAAGCACTCTTAAAAGCCGTGAGAATGCTTTGGAGTGAAGCAGATAGTGGTTTTCGCCAGGATATACTCAACTTTTTTGCAGCAGATGGCAGAGTCTATCCTTCAGACAAAGCTAAGAAGCCAAACCTTGATAGAGTAGAAAAAATAGACTCTATTATAGAAGAGTTGGATGTTACTCAAGAGGAGGCAATCCTTTTATATGATGCTTTTAGCAGTGTACGAAGTAAAAAGATAACAATAGAGAAGATGGAGTCCAAGCTTCGTCATATAAGATATGAGATGAAACGTGAAAAGATTGAGAAGGCACTTGATGGCACTTTTGATATCGATGATACTCTAGAGTTTAATGCTTCTCTTCGCTACCAGATATTTGACCAACATTTCCATAAAATCTTAACATTGAACACTAAACCATATGACTATAAATATCTTGATGAGAGTAGTGTGGAAGAGATTGTCGAGAAAATCTCGCTTGATAAAGAGAATATAGTTGCATTGAAACAAAAAGAGATAGAAAAGTTCATAGGTGAGCTTAAAATCCCTCATGACTACCTCTCTAATAAAGAGATTGAAGCTGCACTCCGTGCATCTCCTCCAAAAACAAAGGTTGATTTTCCACTCTTAAAGGCATCAGTTTTAAAAAGTCTTATAGAGACAAAACTTGATGTTGTTGAGTTGAGTATGCATGAAGAGGAGGTTTTGGTCAAGGTAGGAGAGAGTCTACTGCTTCCATATTCAGAGATAGAGCAGAAGTATACTTTAGAGTTGCATATAGAACTCAACTCCCTGCTTGAGACTATCTGGAACTCTGAACCTCTGGATTTTGACGAAGTTGTCAATACTGCAAAAGAGGAGCAGGAGAAGCACTTTTTAGAGGAGTTAAAGCTACTTGTTGATGATTGCGGCAAACACGCTCACCTTCTCCATTTTTCAGAGAAAGAACTGTACAACAGAGTTTATGAGTTTCTTTTAGAACTTCTCTCTAAATCACTTACCATTACCCCAAAGATAGTTAGAAAAACAACCCGTATCTTTATATATAACATTCACGAGCAACTTATAAAAAAACAGCGTCAAGAGTTACTTGCACGAACAATTCGAGATTTCAAAAATCTTTTTCCCTTAGCAAGAGGAATGAGAAGAAAGCTCACACTCCATATTGGTCCGACAAATAGTGGTAAGACATATCAAGCTATGCAGAAACTGCAAAACGCAGATACTGGTTACTATCTTGCACCACTGCGTTTACTCGCACTAGAGGGCTATGAGAGTTTAAAGGAGCAGGGAATAGAGAGCTCTTTAATTACAGGTGAAGAACAGATTTTAGATGAAGATGCGACTCATATCAGTTCCACAATAGAGATGATGAATTATGAAGTGGATGTTGATGTCTGTGTGATAGATGAGGTACAGATGATAGATGACAGGGACCGTGGTTGGGCATGGGCAAATGCTATCATAGGTGCACCTGCAAAAGAGATAGTAATGACAGGTTCCCCAAATGCAAAAGAGGCGATAATCGCTTTGGCAGAGTACCTCGGAGAAGAGCTGGAAATTATAGAGTTTGAGAGAAAAAATCCTTTAACACTTTTAGATGCTCCAACAGATGTCAAGGATGTAACAGAAGGAACGGCTATCATTGCGTTTAGCAGAAAAGATGTTTTAAAACTGAAGCAGAATTTTTCTCGCTACTTTAGTGTAAGTGTTGTTTATGGAAATCTGTCTCCAGAGGTTAGAAGGGAGGAAGCAAGGCGTTTTAGAGCAAAAGAGACACAAATACTTATAGCGACC
>JANTGV010000041.1 GCA_024762745.1 Sulfurimonas sp.
GGTCCCGTTTAAGTCAATTTTTACTGGTGAAATTCCTCGTCCAGAGAACCCAAGAGCCACTTCATGCCAAACATGTCTTCGTGCAGGTGGTAAGCATAATGATCTTGAAAATGTTGGACATACAGCACGCCATCATACTTTTTTTGAGATGTTAGGGAACTTTAGTTTTGGAGACTACTTTAAAGAGGAAGCTATCGCTTATGCTTGGGAGTTTATAACTGAGGTTATTAAACTCGATGTTGATAAGCTTTGGGTAACTGTGCATGAGAGTGATGATGAAGCAGAAGAGCTTTGGCAAAAACATATCTCCAAAGAGAGAATTATGCGTTTAGGTGATGCTGATAACTTTTGGCAAATGGGTGATACTGGCCCTTGTGGACCATGTTCAGAGATTTTTTATGATCAAGGTGAAGAGAACTTTTCAGGTCCAGAAGATAAGATGGGTGGCGAAGGCGATAGATTTTTAGAGATTTGGAATCTCGTGTTTATGCAGTATGAAAGAAGTGCTGAGGGTGAGATGACACCACTTCCAAAACCGTCTATCGACACAGGTATGGGACTAGAGCGCGTAGTAGCGATTAAAGAGGGTGCTTTGTCAAATTATGGTTCATCACTTTTTATGCCAATTATCAATGAAGTTGAAAAACTTATAGGCAAAGAGTATCAGTATGAGGGTGGCGCATCGTACCGTGTTATAGCAGACCACATTAGAACTGCACTTTTTCTTTTAGCGCAAGGGACGAACTTCTCTAATGAGGGGCGAGGTTATGTACTTAGAAGAATTTTACGTCGTGCTGTAAGACATGGGTATCTTTTAGGATTCCGTGAGCCTTTTATGTTTAAGCTTGTAGATACAGTTGTCTCAATTATGGGTAAAGAGTATGAGTATTTAAAAACAAAAGCCGAGGTTGTAAAAGAGCAGATAGAGCTTGAAGAGGCGAGGTTTTTCAAGACTATCGAATCTGGAATAGCACTTTTTGATGCAGAGCTGAAAAATACGAAGGATATATTTAGCGGAGAGGTTGCGTTTAAACTTTACGATACTTTTGGTTTTCCACTTGACTTAACTGAAGATATGTTAAAAAGTCATGATCTAAAACTTGACTCTGCAAAATTTGAAGCATTGATGCTAGAGCAGCGTACACGTGCTAAAGCTGCATGGAAAGGGAGTGGAGACGGTGAGGTTCATGGAGACTTCAAAGAGCTTTTAGAAAAATTCGGTGAGAACACTTTTGTCGGATATGAGTTTACACAGCACTCTGGTGAAGTTCAGGCACTTCTAAACGCAGAGTTCAAACATATTGACTCTCTAAACGCAGGTGAAAAAGGGTGGGTTCTCTTAGATATCACACCTTTTTACGCTGAGTCTGGTGGTCAGACTGGTGACTGTGGAGAGTTAGAGGGTTTTGCAAAAGTTCTTGATACAAAGAAGTTTTTTGGACTGAGTCTCTCTGAGGTTGCGGTGATGAAAGAGCTTAAAGTTGGAGCTGTTGTAGATGGACATGTGGATATTTCAAGAAACGAGATTACAAAACATCACTCTGCAACACACCTTTTGCATGCAGTTTTATTTGATGTATTAGGGGATCATATATCTCAGGCCGGTTCTTTAGTTGAAGCTGATAGGCTGCGTTTTGACTTTTCTCACCCTAAGGCTCTTTCACATGCTGAACTAGCTGAAATTGAGACAAGAGTTAACAGTGAGGTTGCCAGAGCAATACCGGCTAAAACAGAAGTTTTAGGGATTGAAGATGCTAAAAAGTCCGGTGCGAAGTCTCAGTTTGGTGAGAAGTATGGTGATGAAGTTCGTGTTGTTAGTTTCGATAAAGCCTCAATAGAGTTTTGTGGTGGTGTTCATGTTGATAATACAGCAAATATTGGTTCGTTTATTATCACAAAAGAGTCTGGCGTTTCAGCTGGTGTGAGACGTATTGAGGCGGTTTGTGGAAATGCAGCGTACCAGCACTTTTGTGAGCAGAGAATGCTTATAAAGCAAGTGGAGTCCGAAGTGAAAAACCTTGATGTTATCGCTGGTATAACAAGGCTCAAGTCCACAATTACAGAGCTTAAAGCTGAAGTGAAAGAGGCTCAAGAGGCTGCTAAAGTTGAAATTACTGCTAATGAAATAAACGGTGTTGCCGTTGTAATCGAAGAGTTACCGTCTGGTGATATTAAAGAGAAAATTGATGAGCTTAAAAATCAGAATGAGAAACTTTGTGCAATGCTGTTTCAAGTGAAAGGGGATAAAGTTCTTATTGCTGCAGGTGTCAAAGATGCAAATGCAAAAGCGGGTGACTGGATTAAAAAAATTGCTCCTATTTTAGGTGGTGGCGGTGGTGGTCGTCCGGATTTCGCACAAGCTGGCGGGAAAGATGCATCTAAACTTCCTGAGGCTAAAGAGGAAGCTCTTAAGTTCATTACAGAGGCTCTTGCATAATGGTTGAGTTCTTTGCAGAGTATAAAACTGCCATAATCTTTTTGCATGTTATTTCAGCTGTTGTATGGGTTGGTGGTATGATAGCTATGCGTTTTGCAGCACATCCATCTTTTATGCAGATTGAATCACCTGCCCATAGGCTTGAGAGAGTTGCACATGCTTTAAAAGGGCTCTTTACTATAGTAGTTCCATTTGTTGTGATATTACTTTTAACTGCAGTAGTAATGATAAAAGGTTACTCACTTTCTCAAAGTGAATACTCAATGCTTTCACATGCTAAAGAGGGAATTTGGGCTTTTATGACAATAAACCTATTTGTAATGATACAGAGACGAAACCGTGCGGTAAAACTTTTGAGCGAGGGTGATATGGTCGGTGCGAAGTTCTCACTTGAGCTTATAGGAAAATTCATGGTTCCTCTTAATATAATACTTGGTATTGTAGCAATCTTTTTAGGAACAACTCTTTCAAATACTCTTTAATGCAAACTCCTAAACTAACTCCCAAAGAACTTATGAAGAGCCGTTACGAGGCCTTTGTCCGTATGGATGGAGAGTATCTTAAAGAGACTACCATACTTGAGGTGTCAGCAGATATGACACCCTATGCAAATATAGAGTGGTTGAAACTCGATATAGTAGATTTTTATGATGATATAGTTGAGTTTAAGGCCTATTTTCGTGAAGATGGGAGTGTGAAATTACTCCATGAAAAGAGTAAGTTTGTTGAAGTTGATGGCGTTTGGAAATACGCTGAGGGCGAACTCTTCACTACCCAGATTCAAAGAAATGAAGCTTGCCCTTGCGGTAGTGGGAAAAAGTATAAAAAATGCTGTATGAAAAGTTAAAAGATTATTTTGTAGATGATTTGATCTATAAAGATTCAGAAGTTGTTTTTGTTTTAGAATCACCTCACACCCAAGAGGTTAAAAACGGCTATCCTGTTGCAGGAAAAAGTGGCAGTGATATGTCAAAGGTGCTTTTTGATTTGGATGAAGCTTTTGGAAAACTTATCTCTAATCAAACTATAAAAAAGATTGCAATCGTGAATGTCTGTAACTATCCACTTCAAAAATCCGCATACCAAAACACAGACTTTAAAGAGCTGGAGTTTTTTGAAAAAATCCGTCAAAATCCTAAGCTGAGAAAAAATGATAAAAATGGCATAAACGCAGTTATAAAAACAATTATGGGTGATTTTGCCAAGAGACTTAAAAAACATAAAGAGAAAAAAATAGTGCTTTGTGGAAACTTTGCTCAAAACTGTTTCGAAAATTATCTTTTTAGAGATAATTTCCAAAATGTTTTATATGTTCCTCACCCCTCTTTTAATAACTGGAGGAAAGAGAAGTATAAAGAGGTGATAGAAGAGTTGAAAAGGTTTATTAAGTGATTCGGCTCGCTTCATCTTCACAAACAAGAGCGATGCTTTTAAAAGAAGCTGGTATTGCCTTCATGCAAGAGTCTGTAGATTTTGATGAAGATGCAATTGTTGCAAGTAGCCCTAAAAACTTTGTATATCAGGCAACATTAGGAAAATATGAGGCAAACTTCAAGGCATTTGGCTGTGAAGATTATCCACTTTTAGTTGCTGATACTGTTGTGACATCACAGGGACAGATTCTCAGAAAGGCTAAATGTGTAGAAGATGCTAAAAACATCCTTATGACACAAAGTGGAAGTGTCACCTCTATAGTTACCTGTATGGTATACCACTCAAAAGAGTGCAAGATTGTCGATATATCTCAGACAGATTATGTTTTTGAGAAGTTTGACATGGATGATTTACAGCACTATCTAGAGAGTGGTGAGTGGAGAGGAAAAGCTGGAGCGTGCATGGTCGAGGGATTTTGTAAGTCATATATAAAAGAGGTTAGAGGCTACGAGAGTACAGCAATGGGACTTAATGTAGATACTCTGAAGGTGTTTATATGAACTATTATGAAACTGAACTCAAAGCACTAAAAAAGTCTGGAAGATATAGAACTCGAGAGCCACTTGACTACTCCTTAAAAGATTTTGCTTCAAATGATTATCTTGGACTCTCACATAATAAAGAGCTGCACTTAAAAACCTGTAAAGAGTTAAATAGTCTTGAAGTTCATAGTACAAAGGCATCACAGTTAGTGAATGGGTATCATCAGATACATAAAAATTTTGAAGATGCACTCTGTGAGGCAAACTCTTTTGAGGATGCTATTGTTGTAGGAAGCGGCTTTAGCGCAAATATAGCTTTAGTTGAAGCACTTGTCAGAAAGGGTGACACACTTTTTATGGATGAGCTCTATCACGCTTCAGGTGTTTTAGCATCAAATCTTCAAGGTGTGAATGTAATCTTTTTTAAACATAATGATATGAATGAGTTACGAGAACTTCTTCAAGCTTCAAAGGCTAAACGCAAGATTGTAGCAGTTGAAGGAATCTACTCTATGGATGGAGATATATGCTCACCTGAGGTATTTAATATCTGTGATGATGAGGATGCTCTTTTGATCGTCGATGAAGCACACAGCAGTGGGATAGTTGGAGAGAAACTTATGGGTGTGTTTGATCTATATAATATTACTATCAAGCCAAATCACATCAAGATGGGAACACTCGGAAAAGCGTATGGAAGTTTTGGAGCCTATATTTTAGCTTCAAAGCATATAGTTGACTATCTTATAAATCGTGCAAAACCCATTATATATGCCACGTCATTATCTTTGTATGATACACTTCTGGCACATAAGTCACTTGAGTATATTCTTACTCATAGTGAATATTTAAAGAGTGAGATAGACAAACGCCAGAGAGTTGTTAAAGATATTTTAGGTGTTGAGATAGATGGATTGATAGTGCCGATAGATATAGGTAATAATAAAAAAGTTGTGGAGATTAGAGATACTCTCAAAGCTGAGGGGTATGCTATAGGTGCCATCCGTCAGCCGACGGTTAAGAGTGCGATTCTACGAGTAATTGCTAGAGTTGGCGAGTCTAATCAAGAGTTAATAGAACTGTGTCAAAAAATAAAAAGAGTACTATAAATGAGAGTTAAGAGACTTGAGATTTCTTTAGATACAAATGTACTTGTGGATATTAGCTTTGATATTGTGAACTCTTTAGCACTTGTGGGACAGAGTGGAAGTGGAAAGAGCTTGACACTCAAGGCACTCTTAGGTATGTTACCTGCCAAGATGGAGTGTAGGCTTGATAAAGAGAGTAGTTTTGACTTAAAAGCAGGTACGACACTCTCCCTAGTACCTCAAAATCCATTTACAGCACTCTCTCCACTTACAAAACTCAAAAGACAGTTTTTCTCAGATGAAGAGAGGGTTTTAGAACTTTTTAGAGAAGTCGGTTTGGATGCTGAACTCTTAGAGAGGTTTCCTCCGGAGCTTTCAGGTGGACAGTTGCAGCGTGTTGTAATTGCCATGGCACTAGAGTCCAAACCAAAACTTTTAATGCTAGACGAACCAACTACAGCATTAGATCCTGAAAATACTACACTGATTCTTGATTTGTTAAAAAAGTTACAAGTTACAGAGGGGTTTAAAATGCTTTTTGTAACTCATGAGATGAATGCTGCAGCGTACCTTTGTGAAGATATTTGTGTGATTGCTAATGGAAAAGTTATAGAGAGTGGTATAATGCAAGATATATTAAAGAATCCAAAAGAAGAGTATACAAAAACATTAATAGATGCAAATTTTGCAAATAGGAAATTTAGAAAATGATGAGAAATGGAATATATTTAAAAAGAATAATTTTAACAATTTTTATTTTAGGCCTTTTGTCACCACTCTTTTTAGTCACTTTTTACCTACTAAGATACGATTATGATATTTCATCTTTAGTAGAGTACAAGCCGTCGATAACAACAAGAATATATGATAGAAACGGTGAAAAGATTGCAAATGTATTTGATGGAAAACATAGGTTTTATGCCTCTTTTGATGAGATTCCGCCAAGGGCTATAGAGGCACTTGTTGCTATAGAAGATACAACTTTTTTTGAGCATCCAGGTATCAATATTGATGCAATTTTTCGTGCGGTAATAAAGGTTATAAAGGCTGGAAAAGCTGTCGAAGGTGCAAGTACAATTACACAACAGCTGGTTAAAAATGTACTGCTTACAAGAGAGAAAAAGTTATCTCGTAAAATAAAAGAGGCTATATATGCGATTAAGTTAGAGCGAGCTTTAACAAAAGAGCAGATACTTGAACGCTATTTAAATGAGATATATTACGGACATGGTTATTACGGTATCAAAACAGCTGCAGATGGTTATTTTCATAAAAGACTAGAAGATTTAACACTTAAAGAGATGGCTATTTTAGTTGGGCTTCCAAAAGCACCAAGTACGTATGCCCCTACAAAAAATTATGAGATCTCTATGGGTAGAGCAAACCGTGTAATAAGTAGAATGCATACTTTAGGCTGGATTGAAGATAGCGAGTACGAAGCAGCACTTTCAGAGTCTCCAGAAGTTTTTGATGAAACACTAACGAAAAATAAGGCACCCTTCATTGTTGATGAGGTAGCTAGGGTTTTTAGAGAGAAGGGCATTGAGGATTTTAAAACAGGTGGATATGAGGTCTATACAACTATTGGTCTAAGATTGCAAAAGGCAGCACGTGAATCACTAAAATATGCTTACGCACTCTCTCTTGAGAGAATTGAGGGTTATAGAGAAAAAGAGGCGATTAAAATAGCTGAAGCTGAGAAAAAAGGTCTTGTTTATGAAGTGGATGATAGTAACAGCTCTCTTTTAAATGGTGCTTTGGTCTCACTTGATTCCAAGACAGGAGATATTTTAGCACTTGTAGGGAGTGTTGACTATAAAAAGAGTTCATATAATCGTGCTACACAGGGTCGTCGTCAGCCAGGCTCTGCGTTTAAGCCCTTTATCTATCAAGTTGCTATTGATTTAGGCTTCTCAGGGGCTACAGAGTTAGTGGATATAGCTAAAACATATGAGTATGAAAAAGATGGCGAAGATCTGAAGTGGCGTCCAAAAAATTACTCTAAAAACTATAAAGGGCTTATCACCTTAAGAGAAGCTCTTATACACTCAAGTAACCTAGCAACTATCAATCTAGTCGGTGATATCGGTTTAAGTGTGCTTTTGAAGGAGTTTAAAAAATTTGGTATAAAAAATATTCCAAATGATCTCTCAATATCTCTTGGTACTATGTCAATGTCCCCACTTGAACTTGCAAAATATTACACCTCTTTTGCAAACGCAGGAGTGCAGATAGAGCCAAACCTTATAAATACTATAGAGAAAAATTCAAATATTATATATGAAAAAGAGGAAGTAACAAAAGAGATTACTACACCAACACAAGCATATATAATGACTACAATACTTAGGGATGTTGTCCAGAGAGGAACTGGTATCCGGGCTAGAGTTAAAGGGATTGATTTAGCTGGTAAAACTGGAACTACAAATAATAATGTAGATGGCTGGTTTGCTGGATACTCACCAAC
>JANTGV010000042.1 GCA_024762745.1 Sulfurimonas sp.
AGCAAGTGTTAAGGTATTGACAAATAACAAAATAGATAAAATCTTTACAAATATTCGCATATCCTACTTCCTACATCCGTCAAAACAGAGAAATTCTGGCGAAAGTATCATCACACCGATCTCAAAGCCAGCACCATATACATCTTCAAAACAGTCTCCATATGTTAACGCAACAATAACATTTTTACTTTCCCAGCGAACACCAACTTTGTATTGTGGAGCAGAATAGGCTTCACCCTCTGTTCCAAATACTTCTGCTACAACTGAGGATTGAGGGATAATTTTATAAACAGCAACTCTAGAGGAGTAAGTAAAACCAGATTTGTAATCTGTATCAACATTTAGACCCTCTAGTTTATTGTATGTCATACCAGGCATGATATCCCAAGAAATTGTATTTTCAAAAAATGGAAAAGTAACAGGTACAGTAAACCAGTAAGACTTTGAATCAGGAAGCAGTGTTCCCTTTTGAAAATATCCAGGGACTACACCGGTGCCAGCCATTATGGCTACTCCACCTGTTTTAGCACTATTTTCATATGCTGTATACTTTAAATATGCAGTAGTAGAATAATAACTAGACGTTTGCAAATCGTTTCTACTATCAAAAAGTGTCGCACCTAGATTGACTTCCAATTTTGGCAGAAGAGCTGCTGTGGCCATTAGCAATGAGAACTCTTGACCCGTTGTTAAAGTAGTTGTTTGAGTCCCCTTGGGTGCTGTCCAGTAATTATCGGTATTGAACTGCTGAGCTTGTAAGCTAATATTTGAAAATAGCAATACAATAAATACAAATAGAAGCTCTTTTCCTTGTGACAACATAGAGTTAATCTTCACCAAGCATCTCTTCTTACATATTAATTTCATGAACCTATTGTTCAATTGTTAATGTGTATGAGGTGGTAATTCTAAAAACATATCGTGGTCAATCCCAGTCAACTCTGCTTTAGGATCACCCCATACTTGATCCATAACTCGTAACCAGTTTCCACCCCAAATTTTAGCAAGATCTTTTTCTTTGTATCCGCGAGCTAGCAATGCACCTGTTAGATTTTGTAGTGTATCAGGAAGTTCCATACCTTGAGGATAATGATATGGTGGTTTTGGATAGGCTTTTGGATCCCATGCACCGCTATCGACCATCATCTTGTAGGTCTTTTCCACTTGTTCTTCAGGTAAAATGCCATGACCAGTACTGTCATAATCCAGTCCCATAGTGACATGGTCTATACCCATAAGATCAACCATATAGTCAATCATTCCAACCATATCATCCATGGTAGGAATCTTTTTGTTTGATACAAACGCGGGGTAAGCTACTGCACCAGCAAATCCACCATTTTTAGCAATTGCTTTTAAGAGTTCATCGGGAACATTACGTGGATTGTTTATTTTTCCGCGGGCGTTAGCATGACTCAAAATTACAGGTTCTGATGAGGCTTCGATCGCATCCATAGAACTTTTGAATCCAGTATGGGACACATCAACAACTACGCGTGCCTCATTACATGTTTGCACCAACTTCTGCCCTAGGATACTCAGTCCACCATCGACACGTTCACTGATCCCATTAGCAAATGGATTACGAGTATTGTATGCCAACTGTATGATACCTACACCCATCTGTTTGTAATACCATACTCTCTCCAAATCAATATCCAACGAAGATGGTCCCTGAAAGTGATAAAAGATACCCAATTTACCCAGTTTCTTGGCGTTTCGAATATCATCGGCAGTTCGGCAGAACATCAAGTCATCACGGGTCTGAATCTGTTCAGAAAACCAAGATATCACTTTCATAGTCACTTCTGGACCATAATTCGCTCCACCTACTGTCACACCTATAGTACTCACACCACCTTTGATCCATCGATCAAAATCTTTAGTATTAAAAGTTCCTAAAAGTAGAGGAACCACACCATCAATAGTTATCATACGATCATGCACATCACCATAACTTGTTGAAAGAGGCTTCTGGGCACCTAAGACTTGAGTAGAGCTAAGTGCAATACCCGCTGCAGATAGCCCAGCAACATTCAAAAACTCTCTTCTGTTCATTTTTTCCATTATATTTTCCTTTTTATTTGTTAATTGTATTTTTATAGATTTTGCCATCTTTCATAATCAAGGCGAGATTTTTATCAGGGTGAAGAAGAATTTTTAAATCTTTAAGTGGATTACCATTTATAAGAAGTATATCTGCTAAAGCACCCTCTTTAATAACACCAAGTTTACCTGGGTATGGATTACGCGGACCGGATAACTCTAACACTTGAGCGTTGATTGATGTTGCTTGTTTTAAGATCTCTGCGTTTGAAAACCAAGTGGTACGCAGAGTAAACTCTGTAACTTGTGCCTGTTTAGAATCTACAGATGCCACCATATCAGTACCGAAAAGAACCTTGGCGTTGTATTTTTTACACGCTTTCATTAAGTTATCAAGACCATCTTTGGCTATCTGTTGACGTTTGACCTGAGCTGGAGTGAAGCTTGGAGGAGCAGGATTCATAAAAAGAGCTGCTTGAGGACTGATAAAGGCTCCTTTTTCAGCAGCCAGTTTTACAGTCTCTTCTTTAAGCAGGTTACAGTGTTCCAAGGATTTTACACCGGCTTCTATGGCCATTCGAGTAGAACCATCAGTGTATGTATGGACTGCAACATAAGTGTTCCAACGCTTCGCTTCACCTACGGCTGCTTCTAATTCTTCTTTAGAGTACTCAGCTATATCAAGTGGGTCATACATTCCAGATACTGCACCACCGACAAATACTTTGAGAAAATGTGCCCCTTTTCGAAACTGCATTCTACTAGCGCCCAACACTTCTGGAACTCCATCTGCAAATATTACAAGTCCTGTACGTTCTACATCGGTTTGTGCCGGTCCTCCCATAACATGTGGTAGTGAGCTAGGAGTTCTAAAATCTCCATGACCTGTTGTCATACTAAGAGCAGCTCCACCAGAATAGATACGTGGTCCAGGGAAGAGTCCTTCATCAATACCTTGTTTAATACCAAAAACACTTCCTCCTACATCTCTAATAGTAGTAAAACCACGCATTAAAGTGTTCTTAGACTCAGTCAAGGCAACAGCCGCCTGATAATCCATAGGTTTGTAGAAATGGTCGCTAACTGACATATTCCACCACAAGTGAGCATGTGCATCAATGAAACCCGGTGTAAGTGTTCTGTTGTCCCCATGAATGATTGTAGCATCTTTAGGAGCTGAGACTTTTTTGGCGATTGTTTTAATGATATTGTTTTCAATAAGTACATCTCTGTTATAGAGTAACTTTTCATGAACACCATCAAAAATATTGACATTTTTAATAAGAACTGATTTGGGAGTTTGATCATCTGCAAACAAATTCGCAAGACCTAAGAGTAGCACTATTGTGACAACTATCTTTTTCATATTTTAACCTTTAAAGTTAGATTTTAATATTTTAGAACTTATTTTATTGTTTTTATATTAAACTACATATAAGTGTAGGTTTCTTTCTAATAAAAGCAGATTCTAAAGAAAATGTTTTGTTTAGCAAACTGTTATTTTTGGAACTATCTTCAAAATCATAAATGCAACTGTTAAAATCATATCATGTTAACTCTTGTCTTGCTTCCCCTTGTATACAGCCAAAATTTTGACTCGTGCTTATTGACAAGAATGTGCATGACTTTAAATTTTTTTTATATCCATTGCTTGAACCATGTGGTATAAGTTCTGGTTTCCAATATATACAATCTTTACATAAAATACAAGTGATACTTTCAAAATTCTCATATATAGCATCTATGACAGCATATACATTTTCATTGTTTATTATTCTCTTGCATGCCTCATCTTGTGTCATACTATCTCCAATGTTAAGTCTGAATATGATTTTATTTAAAGTTATATATTGACGTTTTCTTCCAAAAATATTGCTTAATATTATGTAGCTACTACTTGATTGTAAATAGGACTTTAGAGAAGCATGGAATGTCCCCCTGTAAATTAGACAGTTATTAAACTTGTTCTTTTTGGAACAAGTGTCAACTTGATAACTTAGCTAAAATCTATTGGAAATTCAATACACTTCATCATGTGAGCCTATCTGCACTGGTACAATCTCTTTTTCTGTAATGATGAGTTCAATAGTGATACGATAACTGATATTGATCGATACAGAGTGAAGTTCTGAAAGTTTTCCAGAAAGCTTATGGAGTCTCAAAGATGGATGGTGAGGGTCTGCTTCTAAAAGCTTAATAGTCTTTTCATACTGAGATAGCAATTCAGGATGTTTTTTTATGAATTTTCGTAAACGTTTCTCATACTGTTGCGTAAAGATTAACTTATAGGTCATTATGAAGGGCCTTGATATGTTCATCGGCTGTCATAGTTTTTGCTTTTCCTTCTTCAATCTCTTTACGAGTTTCAATGAGTGCAGCTTCAAGTTCACACTCTCTTAGATAATTATAGTGTTCAAGATCCATTACAACATATTTGGATTTTCCGCGAACACTAATAATTACTTCCTCATCTTGCTTAAGTGCTTCATCTAATATTGTCACTCCACGTGTTTTTAGGTCATTAGCCATAATAGTCATAATACAATCCTTTTAATAGTACTCTTTACAGTATTATAACACACACTATAGAAATTATGGCATAAATAGTACTTTATGAAGTTAAAAAACTATTATTCCAAAGCCATACTCTATAGTATGCCAAAGAAATTGTAGTTTGTATAGGGTATAAAAAAGCGAGAACCTTCTACTTATCTAAAGGGTTCCCATGGTGCACTTCTGGTGCTATCTCTGTTACATCCATATTTTCTTCATTGATTCCTTTGCCATCTTCACATATCACCGCCCCATTTGAAGGGCAGATAGCCTCTGTTTTTGCCATGAGAACAGGTATATAATAGAGTGAAACAAGTGTTGAAGCCATACTACCAAAGATAAGAGCAATACCAAGACCACCAAAGATAGGGTCTGTTGCAAGAAGCAGTGAACCTAAAATGATGGCAACTGCAGTCAAGAGAATAGGTTTTGCACGTGTTGCAGTGGATATCGCAATCGCTCTGTTTTTTTCTATTCCGCTCTCAATAAGCGACTTCGTGAAATCTATAAGAAGCAGAGAACTTCGAGCACTAATCCCCATAAGCGAAATAAACCCGATGAGTGAAGTAGCTGTCAAATAGAAGTGAATATCTGCAAAAACCAGCGTAATCATGTCTGTTATGAAGTGCCCAATGATAACTCCGATAATAGATAAAAAACTACCCATAAGTACAATTCCACTTAGAATAAAAGATTTATAATAAACAACCATCAACAAGAACATTAAAACTAACGCTGATATAAACGCACCTCCAAGATCTCTAAAAGTATCAAGTGATACTTTCATCTCCCCATCCCATCTCACTAAAACTTTCTCACCTGACTGCTTATGTACTAAAGCGAGGTCAAACATATAGGTACTCATACCTGTAAGTCTCTCTATCTCAAAGTCAGCTTCAAGTTTTGTTATCATCAACTCTCTTGCATCCATTAGTGGATAGACTTGGGAAACTAAGTCACACTCAGCAGTTACTGAAACCATATTTCTCATATTCTTCTTGAAAATTGTAGGGTCTGCAACTGTTGGAACTATATCTACAACCTCTTTTACTGGAACCATTACACCTTGTCTGTTTAAAAGCTTTAAACGTGAAAGTTTCAGTGCTAACTCATCACGACTTGCATGATCAAGAGTTCTTGTTTCGGCATTCAAAGAGACAAAAATAGGAATCTGGTCTTGTTGTAGAGTTGAATTTTTCGTTGCAACTACATTTCCTTTAAACGCCATATATAAAATATTACTCACCTGTTCAACAGAGAGATTACTAGAGATAATCTTTTCAACATTTGGAATAATCTCATACTTCTCGTAAACATCATCCTGCATAACATCAATATCAACTAAACCTTCTGTCTCTTTGAGAGAAGCTTCAACAATTTCTGAAGTTTGACGAAGCAAAAGAGAATCTTTTCCATAAAGGTTTACAACTATAGTAGCAAACGTAGGAGGACCTGATGGCATCTCCACAAATTTTACTGTCGTCCCTTTATAGAGGTTCTCACACTTTTCCTGCACCACAGGTCTCATACGGTGTACCATCATATATGAAGCTTCATCACGTCCATGTTTATCAGTAAGATTTATGACTATTTCTGCCTGATTTTTGAGTCTCTTAAATGCACTTCCTTTTACCAAACCTGCATAATCAAGTGGAGCACCTTGACCAAGAAACATCTCCATATTTAGAACTTCTTCTTCTTTCTTAAACACATCGGCCACACACTCTACAACCTCTTTAGTCTGGTCTATTGTAGAATTTGTCGCTGTATCTATATAGACAGTAAAAGTGTTCGCGCTCTTACCCGGTAACATCTTCGCGAGAACTATCTTGGTCGGTATCATCATAACAGCAAATATCAGCAGTCCTAAAACGATAAAACCAACTTTCCTCTGTTTGGCTTTAGAGCTTACTATCTTATATATCGTCTCTTCCATTAGTGACTCCCTGAGCTGCGTTTAATGAGCTTCTTCGCTAAATATGGTGCGAATACATAAGCGACAAAGAGTGAGACCCCAAGTGCTACCGGTACATTTAGAGGTATTGGCAACATAAACTGTCCCATCATTCCCCCGACAAACGCCATTGGAATCATCGTAAGCATAATTGCAATAGTCGCAATATTAGTAGATGGTCCAATTTCATCTGTTGCTTCCACAATAATCTCATCAAAAGTTTGATCTTCCGTCTCTTTCATATGCATTCGTCTATGGATGTTTTCAATAACAATAATGGCATCATCAACAATAAGCCCTAAGGAGAGTAAAAACGCAAAGAGCGTAATCCTATTAATGGTCTGGTCTGTCATAAAGGCCAAAAAGAGAGTTGCAGCTAAAATCATAGGGACTGCTATTGTTACAACAAGAGACTCTCTCCAGCCTAAAAACGGAATTAAAATAAGGGCGATAATAGCAATGGTCAATACAAGGTGGTGTACCAACTCATTAACAGCTTCATTCGCTCTAGTACCGTAGTTACGAGTAATAATATAACCAAGTCCATACTCATCAAGTTTCTCTGCGTTCTCTTCAAGGCTTTCTATAACCTTTCCCGCTAAATCAACGGCATTTGTACCCTTAAGTTTTGAAACTGTCAAGGTTACTTGATCTTGCGTTTCACTAAGTGGCGATCCGTCAGCTTTATAAGATATAAGAGCCTCTTGATAATTTTGAATATCGTAAAAGTACTCCACTTTAGCGATATCTTTTAAGTATATAAGAGACCCCATATACTGGGCAATTATAAGACCCTGCAAGTCCTCTATAGAGTTTATTGCGTTTTTTACTCCAAAAACTATGAGCCTATTATCTTTAGTTGGAAGATCTACCTCTGGAGCATTCTTTGCAATAGCTTGAATAGACTGAACAACCTGTCCTATAGATATATGATATGCTGAGAGTTTGTCTAAGTCCAGCAGCACATTAAACTGTGGTTTCTTCGCACCTTTTAGTGTTGTTTTTGAAATATTTTCTATCGCATTTATGTCCTGCTGCATATCTTTCACCTGTTTATATAAAACAATATGATCAATACCAAGCTCTTTTTTCTTATAAAACGCAACAGTAACAATAGGCACATCAATATCGATATCAAAAGGTTTAACAATAGGCATCATGGTTCCGCCCGGCAGAGAGTCCATATTCTGCATAACTTTATCGTAAAGCTTCAGGTTAGACGACTCTCTGTCTTCGCCTATTTTATACTGAATATTAAGCATCCCTACATTATGCATTGCTGTTGAATAAATATCCTTAATACCCTTTATCTCACTAATCCTTCTCTCCAGAGGTTTTAAAATAGCATTATTTA
>JANTGV010000043.1 GCA_024762745.1 Sulfurimonas sp.
TATTTATACTTATTATTTTTGTTGGCTATAGAGTTATACATGATACGATTACTCAAAAGCATGAAAAAGAAGTTCAAACACTTGTGCTAGATGTGGAGAATAGAACTCATAGATTAATATCTAAACTTCTATATCAATACACTCTGCAACAAAATATATTGATTGATAAACATAAAGAGGTACTTACTTACCTTGATAAAAACTCTTATAATATAAACTTAGAAGAGATAAAAAAACGCATTAACAGAGGGCATGAAAACTCCCCATATGAGATATACATTACAGATGAAAACTTAACAATCAAAAATACAACCTACAAGCCTGACATAGGCTTCAACCTACGTTTTGCAAAGAAGCAGTTTGACAAACATTATAATGATGAAGAGATAGGCTGTAGTAGTCCCATACTAGAAAAAAACCTCAAAAGGTTTTTAAGTTATACAGATTCTTATTATGAGAAAAATAGTAATCCAAAAGCTGGAATTTTACAGGTAAGTTATAGTTATGGGGAGAGTATGGATCTCTTTTTGGACTTAAAAAAGCAGATATCTTTTCACAATAACAATACAGACTTAAAAGCATATGTTTTTGTTGATTATGGATATAGGGATGAGTTGCCACAAGAAGATTTTTTAGTCTACAAACCTGATGTGAAAAAATTAAAATTTGCACTAAGAGAGAGTGTGGAGTTTATGAGTCAGCTTAAAAGTGACAAAGTCATTAGCAAAAAGTTTCAAGAAAATAATGTACCATATAGAGGAATTTTTATCTCCTCTAAAAGTGTGATTATTGATGATGTCCAAATTATCCACTCGATATTTATCGATGAGAGTCAGTTCATAAATGATTTAAACACTTTTAATATCTGGATGAGTATAGTTGCGTTTTTAGGAGTTATAGCTATCTTTGTTATTAATGGCATAAGAAAAAAAGAGACAAGACTAAGTGAACAGGATAGGTTTGTTCAAAGCTCTATGCATGAGATTAAAACACCACTGAGTGTTATTACTCTCAATAATGAGCTTAGAGAGTTAGAGTTTGGTAAAGATGAGTACACCCAAGAGATAAATAATGCAGTCAAACTGTTAAAAATCTCCTACGATGATATGAGTTTTGCCATTACAAAAGATGAGCTTGAGTATGAGCGTGAGATTTTAGAACTGGATGAAGTAGTTCACAGTAGAGTTGAGTACTTTAAAACAGTTGCAAAAGTAAGCCAAAAAACTATAACACTAAAAATTGACAGTGAGTGTCACGTCGATATGTCAATGGTAGAGTTGATTAGGCTGATAGACAACAACCTCTCAAACGCAATAAAATATAGCACTATTGACTCTAATATAGAGGTAGTACTTGAGGATAACATACTATCATTCCATAATGTAGGTAAAGAGATTAATAATACTAAAGATGTGTTTGAGAAGTATTACAGAGAGAACGATGTTGTAGGTGGTCACGGTTTGGGTCTTAGTATCATAAGGGATGTTACTAAAAAATACTCTATTGGTGTTAAACTCACTTCAGACAGAGAGAGTGGTACAACTTTTAGGTATGAATTTCAATGCTATATGAATGGAACAACAGAAGATTAGGGGTTGGATATGAAAATTTTACTTCTTGAAGATGATTTGGCTCTTAATAAAGCTATAAAAAAAGTAACGGAACTAGATGGTCATATGACTGTTACTTATATGGATGGTCGTGATGTTCTTGAGGGTATTGATGATGTTTATGACTTGTATATCTTGGACATAAATGTCCCTCATATAAATGGGCTGGAGCTTCTAGATATCATCTACTCTAAAAACAGTGACTCAAAAGTTATTATAATTAGTTCAAACGTAGATATGGCATCGATACAAAAAGCGTATAAGTTAGGATGTGTGGATTATCTGAAGAAGCCTTTTCATGTCGAAGAACTGAGAATTAAGATAGATAAATTAAATCAATTTAAATCAGATATCCTATCAAACATTCAGCTTAAAGAGGGTAGTTTTCTGACAAAAAAAGAGAAAGCGCTGCTTCTCCTGCTCTCGAGTCATAGCAACAGTGTTGTCACATATGCGATGATAGAAAATAGTGTTTACAAAGATAGAGAGATGAGCATGAACAGTGTACGGGCTTTAGTAAGGAGAGTTAGATTGAAATTGGTGGACGATATTATTCAAAATGTACTAGAAGAGGGTTATATGATGTCTGAGCAGGTGAAGAAATAGTGCTCAAGAGATTTTTAACACTCTCTATCATTGCGTTTCAGGTCTCATATGCTCTTGAGTTAGAAAAGATAACAGTAGAGGAGAAGTTACCAAAAGTATCAACCTTCATAGTTGATGAAGAGACTCAAATAGACAATAAAACTCTCTCAGAAAAACTTTTTAACAGTGTCATGATTAATGAGACAGATAGTCATACAAACAGCAGTGTTATCTCGGTGAGAGGAAATAGCTTTAGAGCTACAGACTACTATGAAGATGGCGTACCTCTTTATAAGAGCTCAAATGGTTATGTTGACCTCTCAATATACAGAGCCAATGATACTACTATAAAGATAAACGCAGGGGGCGCACAAGGAGTCTATGCTTCATCAGCAAGTGGTGGTGAGATAATTTTAGAGTCAAAAAAAGTAAAAGACGATTTTTATACTTCTGTTAGTACAACACTCTCCACTAATGAGATGTATGCAAACTTAGGTCTCTCTCATAAAGATGATAGTTTCTACTGGAAGTTAGACCTAAATGGTATCCAAAGAGATTACTATAAACTATCAAGTGATTTTTTATATACGGATATTCAAAAAAGCAGAAAAAGAGTAAATTCAGATAAAGAGCAGTTTGATGGATCTTTGAAAGTGGGCTATGCTCTAGATGACTATTTAGATATTGCGTTTAAAGTGTCACATCTAAGGAGTGAATACGGAATTCCGGTACAGGTATATAACGAACCTTCCAACCTTTTTAACACAAACGCAGACTATACAAGAGTTGATGATAAAGAGTTGACAAGTTATTGGTTTTATTACAACTATAAAAAGAGTGATGTCAAGCTTACTTTTCGAGCTTATTATGATCTGTATACAGATGTATATAACTTCTATGACTCTCCAAGCTTTACAGAGTTGAAGTATGATACCTCTAGATATAATGATTCAAGAGTGGGTGCTATCAGTTCACTAAATTATGATTATGACTCACAACATGAAGGTGTTTTTACTATAAGAGTTGACAGAGACATACATGAACAGGTAATTGAAGGTGACCCTACAGTAAAACACTATGAAGCTATAGAGAGCTCTTTCTCATATATGCACAACTTTCAAGTGAATAGTGATTTACTTATAGCAGCATCTATGAAGTACAAGCAGCAAAATCTTAGAGAGTCTTATCAGTTTACAAGTGAAGAGATAGAGTACAAAGATAATGAAGCAGTTGATTTTCAGCTAACATCTGAGTATAGAGCAGATAAAACGCAATCATATTATCTCTCTTTAGCGAAAAAGAGTAGGTTTGCTTCACTAACAGAGCTTTATCCATTTTTTCCATGGGATACACCAAATACTAATATGAAGCCTGAAGAGTCACAAAGCGTAGAGATAGGAGCGAAAGTCATACCTATAGAAGATACTATTGTAAACTTTTCACTTTTTTATAACAGGGTTGATGAGAAGATTGTATATGAGAACGGAGGTTATGCAAATGTAGAAGAGGCGGTGCTTCAGGGGTTTGAGACTAAGGTTTATAATCACACATTTGAAAATCATGAGATAGAACTATCATACGCCTATACAGATGCTAAAGATAAAAATGATGTGAAAATAGTGCAGATACCAGAGTCTAAACTGCTACTGCAAGATGCAGTTGAACTTAACTCTAAAACTCATTTTAACCTCAGTTATCTCTATATGAGTTCTATTGATGATATCTATAACTCTACAAGATATTCACTAGATGGATATTCATTAGTGGATATGCAAATCTCTTATGAGCCATCAAACAGCTTACATTTAAAGACAGGTGTAAAAAACCTGCTTGATGAGAACTGGGAATATAGTCACGGTCAACCTGCTGCAGGTAGAAGCTTTTTTATAAGTATGAAATATGAGTATTAAACTCTTTAGTTCATAAACGCAATAAGCGAAGCGGTAACGGCAACATTGAGAGACTCTACTCCGCGTTTCATTGGAATGCTTATAGAGTCGTTGCAGAGCTTTTCAACTTCACCACTCACACCATCACTCTCATTTCCTAAAACATATATAGATTTCTCCACCGCGTTTACATCATAGATGCTGTTTTTTGCGTGAGAAGACAAGGCATATATTTTAGTATCGTTCAACTCCGGTAAAACTTCTTCTAAAGAGTTACAAAAATATATAGGAAGTTTAAAGAGTGTTCCGGCACTCGCTTTGATGACAAGTGGAGAAATTTTTGCAGAGCTTTTTTTTGGTAAGATAATCCCATCTATATTTCCAGCGGCACAACTTCTTATAATCATTCCAAGATTTTGAGGGTTCTGAATTCCATCAAGTGCAATGAGCCTAAACGCAGTCAGGTTTTGTATCTCTTTTGCATTTTGATAAGACTGAGCCATAATGTCTATCGCAACACCTTGATCCTGCTTTGCGTTTTTGCTGATTCGGCTTAGTGCGTTTTTATCGTGAAAAGAGACTTCTACTCCTCTGCTCTTGGCAAGTGAAAGAATAGTCTTAATAGCTCCATCAGTTTTGTTTGACTCAGCCATATGCAGCTTGTGTATATCTACACTACTGTCTTGTAAAACCTCTATGACAACATTTCTACCATAGAGTGTAATTATTTTTTCGAAAAATGCTTTTTTATCTCTGTATTCTTGTGAATCTTTCAAATCTGTCCTTTATTCAACGATATTATATACGATCTCGGTTTTGTTTTTTATCTTTTTAATCTCATGAACTTTGAGGTTTTCTATCTCTAGATTCATAAACTCTTCCATAGAAGAGATATTGTGTTTAGCTACTTCTCTTAAAACGATACCTCGATAAGCCTTAGCCCAGTGACTCACAGTTTTACCATTTTTTAAAAACTTTAGAGTTGTATACTCTTTATTTGATTTATAGAACTTGTCATAATATCCAGCACGGAGGTCTAAAATATCATCTTTTGCTAGAAAGAGGTCGAGTTGATATGAAAATCTATCTTTATAAAATTTATCAGGGACTATGCTTCCTACGTTGTTACCCTGTTTTACTTTATAATTGGCGATAGTATCGCCACCAAGAATAGGACCATAGAGATTTGAGAAGATAATAGTGTTACATTTAAGATATTCTTGGGCCTTTTCATCAAGTGCTGCATACTCAAGATAATCATATGCTACACCTTGATACCTCTCTATAGCACTCATGAGTGGCGAGGAAAAAATATCCTGTATATATGGTTGACAGTCACTAAATTTTTTAATTCCAAAAAGATGAATAATCTCATCTTCATCGGCTTTTTTTACTATATTGTTGTATTCGTTGAGTATATCTGCTCTTGCACTGTTTGAACCAAGAAGCTCTTTTGCATCGGCATCTCCACCGGAGTTTTTTCCTTCAGAGGGAGAAAATAAAATCTTTAACATTGAATAGCCTTTAATTTTTGTAAAATAAATAATGATATAATGGAGTGAGATTATACATCTACTTCCTAAATAGGAGCCTTTATTAGAGGATAGATATGAAAAAGAGTGAAGCATTAGGCGCAAATGAAATCGTAGAGTTGATATTTACATACCTGAGTGAAGTATCTTCACTAAATGACTATGATGATGTGATGTTCGTTTTAGCCAATATGGGACGCTCTTTAACTTCTGCTGATAGATGCAGTATATGGCTTGTAAATAGAGAGAAGAACACTATATGGACCAAAGTTTCCCATGGCATGGATACTATAGAACTGGATATAGATTCCGGGATAGTTGGAAGTTCTGTTAGTAGCGGTGAGAAAATCATAATAGATGATGTTTATACAGATAAGAGGTTTAATCAAGAGATAGATACTCAGACTGGATATGTGACGAAAAGCATGATGGTCATTCCGATGTTTAATAAATCAGATGAGATCATAGGTGCTCTGCAGGTCATAAATAAAAAAAATGGTAATAGCACCTTTGATGAACGTGATATGCAGCGCCTCTCACTTGCCAGTATATATGCGGCGGAGACACTCATATCAGCAAAACTCTCAAAAGATATAGCGGAGACAGAAAGAGAGGTCATACTAACCATGGGTTCTATTGGTGAGAGTAGAAGTGAGGAGACAGGAAATCATGTTCGAAGAGTAGCTGAATATTCCAAGATATTAGCGCTTGCGTATGGAATGAGCAGTGAAGATGCAGAGTTGTTAAAGCGGGCTAGTCCAATGCATGATATTGGAAAAGTTGCTATTCCTGATTCGATTTTAAATAAGCCAGACTCCTTTACTGCTAATGAGAGAAAAATTATGGACACCCACGCAGAGCTTGGGTATAAAATGACTAAAAATTCAGACAAGCCACTTTTTAAAGCGGCTTCAATTGTCGCATATGAACATCATGAAAAGTGGGATGGCACAGGTTACCCAAGGGGATTAAGCGGAGAAGAGATACATATTTTTGGACGTATAACAGCGATAGCAGATGTATTTGATGCACTAGGCTCTGAGAGAGTATATAAAATGGCTTGGAGTGATGAAAAGATATTTAGTTTTTTAAAGCTTCAAAAAGCGAAACATTTTGATCCCACATTAATAGATCTCTTTTTTGAGAACTTAGATGAGATTTTATCTGTACGGGACTCCCTTAAGGATGAGTTTGTAGAGATATGTCCAAGAGAAGAGCAGAGAGCTCATGCGATTAAAATACTTGGAGCATATGGCACTAAGTCTAAAGGTTTTGCAACAAGCTCGCTTTATTTAAACCCTGAAAATGTCATAGACGCAGGTAATCTGCTCGATCCATTAGAAGAGAAAAGCCTCGAAATAGAAAATATATGGCTAACACATTCACACTTAGACCACATAGCTGATATAGCTTATATTCTTGATAATTACTTTTCACAAAGAACAAAGACATTAAATATAATTGCACTACCTCAGACTATACAAGCAATCAGAGAGAATTTTTTAAATGATAGTATCTGGCCTGACTTTTCAGTCATACCTATGCATAACTCTACAGATATGGCATTAAGATATAGAGAGGTTGAACTCTCAAAAGAGTATAAAATAGGAGCCGATGAATATATAAGGGCTTTTGAAACTGACCATACAGTTGCAAGTTGTGGATATATCTATACAAAAGGTGAAAAGGCAATCCTTGTAACAGCAGACACTTACTCCTTAAAAAAGATGATTGCAGAAGTGGAAAAAAATAGTCAAATAACTACAATTATAGTTGAATGCTCTTTTCCTTCATATATGAAAGAGTTGGCAGAAGAGAGTAAACACCTAACACCTCAATTACTGTTTGAGCAGTTAAATGAATTAAAGCGAGACGATGTGAAGCTATATATCAACCATTTAAAGCCAATTTATATAAATGAAATAGTGGATGAAATTGAAAACTTAAGTGGTAAATGGAAGCCAATTGTATTAAATGATGGAGATTTTATAAACTTCTAACAAAAACTCTTGACATTAAAAATATTTTGCACTATAATTCTGGCTCAATTTCGATGCCGACATAGCTCAGTTGGCTAGAGCAGCTGATTTGTAATCAGCAGGCCCGGGGTTCAAATCCTCGTGTCGGCACCATTGAAATTTGAATATTAGAAACAGTGTTAGACCAGATAAAATAACAAATATAAGT
>JANTGV010000044.1 GCA_024762745.1 Sulfurimonas sp.
CTTGGTGTATAGATACAGCGCTTTTAGCGTCACATGAAAGTCCACTCAATCTAACTTTACTAAAATCTTTTGCAAAAAATGTAGATATTGATATATCTTGTTTCGAGTTTTCCAATCTTGACGATGCTAAAGTAAATTTTGCCATTGAGTATAAACAATTGCCTAAATATTTAGGAGAGTCCATTGTTGCTGCACTGCAAGAAGAGAAAATTTGTACGTTTAACTATATAAAACCCAAATCAAATACTCTAAGAAAAGTTGATCCTGTTAAGCTCTATACTGAACAAAGCCGTTGGTACCTCATAGCCAGAGATTATAAAGATGATAAAGTTAAAACATTTTTACTCTCAAATATACAAAATTTTAAAGTAACTGATGAAGACATTTCACTCACACAGGCTATGTTGGATGAAGCAGAAGCCATAAAAAGTGTATGGTCAAGTGGTCTAGGTGAAAAAATTTTAGTCAAACTTTATGTGAAGCCTGAAGCATCATCTTATGTAGTGGATGTGAAACTACACCATACCCAAGAGATTATAGACAGACACTATGATGGTGGGCTAGAGGTACATTGTACCATCACCCATAAACTAGAGATACTTCCTACCATCAAAAGCTGGTTGCCACATGTGCATATCATTGAACCTAAGTGGTTAAGGGAAGATATGATGAGGGATTTGGAGCTTTATAAAGATGAAGATTGGAAAATGGACATATAGTTGTCTATTTTGTTGTGGTATCATATTATTAATGAATGAATTTTGGGGGAATTATGAATAAAAAAGTTTTAGGTTTAGATATAGGATCAAATAGTATTGGGTATGCATTAATAGAATTAGAAGAAAAAAATAATCAAATAATTTTCAATGAATTAATTAGCAATAGCATTATTTTTTCTGAACCAAATACAGCAGAAGAGAGAAGAGAAGGAAGAAGTTCACGTAGAAATAATGGACGGAAAAGTGCAAGAAAAAAGTATGCAAGAAAAGTATTTCATAAATATAACATTGCACATAAGGATTTTATTGATAACCCTACACAGTATATGAATGGATTAAATATTCAAGATTTGGATGTTTATGGGTTACGAGAAAGGGCTGTTAGTGGAAAAAGTTTAACAAAAGATGAGTTTTTATTTGCAAGTTATTCTATTTTAACAGATAGAGGTTACAACAATATGTTCTCTGTGTCTAAAGAAGATGGGGTAATAAATGATGCTGTTTTGAAAAACAGAGAAAAATTTGAATCAGGTCAATATACGTTACCCTCAATGGTTTTGACAGAAGAACGAAACGAGTTAAATCATGCATATCAAAATATAGCTATTCGTAATAAAAAAGATGATTATCGAAACTCATTAGATAGAGAGATGCATAAAGAGGAGTTTAGAAAGGTCGTTTTATCACAAGCTAATAATAGATTACTATTTGAATCTAAAGTGAGTTGTGAAAAATTTATGACTGAATTACTTTCAGAAAACATTGTTAATGCTCCATTCTATCAACGACCACTAAAAAGTTTTGAAAATATGGTTGAGTATTGTACTTTTTACGATAAGTATAACCCTAAAGGCTCATATAAGCGTGTACCATTATCTAATATAGAGAACATAGAACTAACTTTACGACAAAAAATAGACAATTATGAAATTGTAAACAATAAGTCTGGTGAAGTAAAGTTCAGTAGAGAGATGTTATCGATTGAAGAGTTAGACAAAATCATTTATTTTTGGCTAAATAGCCCATCATCAAATGAGATAAATGCAAAAAATATTTTTAAATCAGCAGGATTCAAAGATTTAATTTTACACATACCTGAAAATTCTAGTCAAGTGATTTTAAATATTCAAGCTCATAGAAATATATTAAAGATTTTAAAAGAGTATAAGATTGATTTTGAAGGTAAAGATAAGGCTTTTTATAATGATGTATTGTTAGAGTTGTATCATTATAAAAATGCCACTTCAAGAGTTGAGCATATTATTAAGAAAATTAACAAACATGATATGACTTTAGATGAAAATTTTGTTAAGACGATGGCAAAACTTGAAAATATGGATGGGTTTGCCTCTTTCTCTTTGGAGTTTACATCTGAAGTTTTAGAGAAGATGAAAAAAGAGGAGAAAACACACCATGATGCATTAGAGAGTTTAGGTTTTTATAGTAAATATGTTGGTATGCCTACTTATGATTATTTGCCACCACTAGAACCTACAAAAGCTGATATAGAGTGGTTAGAGAAAAATTTAAACTATTTTAAGTCAGAACATCTCTTCTATCAACCCATAATGTCACCTAAAGTAAAACGTGTTCTTGCCGTATTGAGAAAATTAATTAATGAGATAATTAAAACATATGGAAAAATAGATGAGATACGAATTGAAACAGCTAAAGAGATGAACTCTCAAAGTGAAAAAGATAAGATAAATGAGAGTCAAAAAAAAGCTAAAGGTAAAAACACAGAAGCAGTTAAATTTTTAAAAGATAATAAGATTGCTGAATCAGGAAAAAATATTGAAATAGCCAAACTTTTTAAAGAACAAAATGCAAAATGTTTTTATTCAGGAGAGCCAATAACAAAAGATGATGCTTTTAATGAGGAAAAAGTAGAAAGAGAACATTTTATTCCAAGGTCTAAAATTTGGATTAACGCTTTTAAAAATAAAATTTTAGTTAAGAAAAAATACAATCAAAATAAATCAGACAAACATCCTATTGAGTATTTGAAGTCTATAGGAGAATGGGAGAGTTTTAAAGGAAGAGTAAAAGACTCTTCTTTAGATGTTCGGAAAAAAGAGTGGTTAACAAATGAAGAGCGTATAAACTCTGTTATGAACAAAGAGCATTGGCAAGAGAGTTATCTTAATGATACGAGGTCAGCAACGCGAACCATACAGAAGTATTTAAATCATTATCTTTACCCTTCAAAAACAGATTATGGTAAAGGTGAAAAAAGAAGTATCTTTTCTGTGTCAGGTAGAGCCATTAGTGAGTTAAAATATATGTGGGGTATTCATGCAGTTATGCCTAAAGACAGCAACGATAAAAAAGATAGAAATACAAATTATCATCATACATTAGATGCTTTTACTATTGCTCTGTGTTCTTCTGCTGCTATTAATGCTTTGCATGGTTATTTTAAGAAAAAAGAGAATAAATTTAAAACAAAAGCTATGAAAGAAAATCTTGAAAAAGAGCTACCTGTTAATGTAGAGGGGGTAAATGTAGTCGAGCATTTAAAAGACTTAGTTAAAAAGTATGAAACCAATCAAAAGTATGTTGTTCCTTACAATAAAAGAAAAACCAATATGAAAGGTTTTAAAGATGGAAATAAGAAACTCTATGTAACTAAAAACCCTAAAAATCACGAAGAAGAGATATTGGCAGAGATGGAAAAAGTCTCTATAGATAGTTCTATATTATTTAAAAAAGATGGTCTAAAGCAAAAAGATAGAAGTGACGATGAGGTAAAAAAATACATAACATCAATTCAAGAGAGGCTTAATGTTCAAAAGCAGAAAAATATAATAAAAGCTATAGAGGTTTATGTCAATAAACTGTTGGAACTTAGGGCAACCATTAAAGTGTTAGAGAAAGAGATTAAAGTTTTAGACAAAAAACGTAAAACAGGTAAAAAATATCAAGCCTATAATGAATCTATTAAAGAAGAGATAACCCCTTTAGTGGATAATAAAAAACAAGTACAAAAAGCAATGAATGAGTTAAGATGTACTTTTAAAGTTAAAAATGGAAAAGAGCAGATTGTTAGAACTCTAAATCTTAAGAAAGTTAAGATTGAAAAGAGTAAAGCTGATGCTATTATTTTTCATCAACGAAAAGAAAACACCATTGAAAGATTAGGTTTAGATAACTATAAAAAAGCATTAGAAGAGAAAGAACCTTTTGTTATTAAAGAGAATGAATCAACACTTTATGTTGAGCTTTTTAATACTCAAAAGAGAGGACAAGCTGTAGGGTTAAACTATTTTAGTTCTATTTCAAATAATATTGAATCTAAATTTAATAGTCGCTATAGAGATGAAGTAGACAGTAATACTGTAGCAGATTTAGTATTGTATAAAAATGACCTTATTAAAGTTGTTGATATAAAAAAAGATACGGTTGATTATTATGTTTTTAATGGTGGAGGTGACGTATCAGAAACTAATAATACATTAACCATAAAAAATATTAATTTGAATAGCTTTTTTAAGATGAATAAAAAAGGAGAGCTACAAGAGAAAAAAGAAGGTAAAGTTACACCCAATAAAAACACTATAGTCTTTAAAGTAAAAATAGATATTTTTGGAAATATAAAAGAGGATTAAGTGAAATGAAATATAAGAATTACTATAATCATTCTATGTCAAATGGGGATTTGACAGCTTTGGTTAAAGCAAGAGGCGTTTTCCCGAGCCTCACGAGTTTTATACTCTAATTCGGGATGCTTCTATGTCATTCAAACAAATTTTCATTAAAAATAAATCGTATTT
This sequence comes from Sulfurimonas sp., assembly GCA_024762745.1. Next base: position 4,493 of record JANTGV010000044.1, read on the forward strand.
AAGTTACAGAAATAATGCTATGTCTGTTAAAAATGAGTTTGTAGATACCACGGTATCTCTTGATGATATTGATATGCTTCTTGTAGAAAATCAACAAACGACCATTACTTCTGCCTTGTTATCAAATATGGCTAAAGCCAATATAGCCGTTGTATTTGTAGATGATAAGTTTATTCCTTCAGCCATATGTACTGGACTTTACAAAAATAGTCGTGTAAGTAAAATTCAAAAAGCACAAATAGCAGTAAGTAAGCCAAGACTAAACCGTTTGTGGAAAGAGATAGTGATTTCTAAAATACTTAATCAAGCAGAGGTTGTAAGTAGTATTAAAGATGATGAACATCTTTATAAACTCATTAAAAGAGTACACTCAGGAGACAAAGGAAACATAGAGGCTGTAGCTGCTGCATACTATTTTAAAACCTTATTTGATAAAGGTTTTTGTAGAAGTCATGAATTTGACACACGTAATGTAGCCTTAAATTATGGCTATAGTGTCATAAGAAGCTCTATCGTACGGCATATCGTGGCGTTTGGGTTAAATCCAACATTTGGTATTTGGCACTCTAGTGAGCTGAATGCTTATAATCTAGCAGATGATTTGCTAGAGCCTTTTAGACCCATAGTAGACAGCTACGTGTTGCATAATGTAAAAAAAGAGAGCATGTTTAGTTCAGAGATTAAGCAACGATTAGTTGGTCTACTCTATGCAAGGGTCATAAGTAATGATGGGAAAAAGATTTTGGTTAACGATGCCATTAAAAGTATGGTCTCTTCCTATCAGTCTTACTGTTTAGGTAAAAGAGACGAGGTAGAGCTGTTTTTCTTGGAAAAGAGATGAGAGATATTAACGATGCACTAAGTGGGTACAGAAAAATGGTTTTGTTTGTAATGTTTGACATCTCTACGGAGACAAAAAAAGATTTGGATAAGTATAGAAAGTTTAGAAAAAAGTTATTAGACTCAGGTTTTATTATGTTTCAGTATTCTATTTATGTACGTTTTTGCAGAAGTTTAGCCATAGCACAAAAATATGAGAAACAATTAGAAGCTAATTCACCCAATAATGGATCAATAAGAATCATGAAAATTACAGAAAGTCAGTATAGTAATATGATAACCATTGAGAATTATCATGAAAAAATAGATGAAAAAGTAGATGAAACGAAGCAGACTGTAATGGTTTTTTAGTATTAAAAGCTCTCTAAAGCCCTAAAAATAAGGGTTATAGAGAAGTGTATTATATCAAATGGGGATTTGAGAGTAGGTTAAAGTTCCCTATCTTGTAAAGTCAGACAGCGAAAGATTATATCAAATGGGGATTTGAGAGTAGGTTAAAGTTGACGGCAATTCAGGTGATGCACTTCCCATATTATATCAAATGGGGATTTGAGAGTAGGTTAAAGTCAAGCAGAGTATACAAAAGATACAAAGAGTATTATATCAAATGGGGATTTGAGAGTAGGTTAAAGTAACAGATGCCGTCACCCCGTCAATGGCTTGATTATATCAAATGGGGATTTGAGAGTAGGTTAAAGTACTATTCAAAGAAATAACTAAATACGACTGTATTATATCAAATGGGGATTTGAGAGTAGGTTAAAGTTAACTTTGATGCTACCGATCCAGGGCAGCAATTATATCAAATGGGGATTTGAGAGTAGGTTAAAGTTCATGTTAGACCATAGACCATGGGCTGTATATTATATCAAATGGGGATTTGAGAGTAGGTTAAAGTTGTTAAGCCGATAGTAAATACAGGGGACTAATTATATCAAATGGGGATTTGAGAGTAGGTTAAAGTTTTTGTGAATGCTAGGAAGATCATCAACGGATTATATCAAATGGGGATTTGAGAGTAGGTTAAAGTATTACATATAGTAGGTCTTCCTTCAGATGAATTATATCAAATGGGGATTTGAGAGTAGGTTAAAGTTGCGGTAACTATTTTAGTGTATGGTATGAAATTATATCAAATGGGGATTTGAGAGTAGGTTAAAGTTAGCAATAATCATTATATGTTGGTATCAAAATTATATCAAATGGGGATTTGAGAGTAGGTTAAAGTGGAATGTCGTAAATTACCCGCCACCTTATATTATATCAAATGGGGATTTGAGAGTAGGTTAAAGTAAGTGTTTTGATGTCTCCACCAATACGCTTATTATATCAAATGGGGATTTGAGAGTAGGTTAAAGTCCCCCCACACCTATACCGGCTCCACCTTGCATTATATCAAATGGGGATTTGAGAGTAGGTTAAAGTACGAGGTGGTAGCGAAAGACAACCTAGTCCATTATATCAAATGGGGATTTGAGAGTAGGTTAAAGTGTGAGTGCAGCCAATACAGATATTATTATATTATATCAAATGGGGATTTGAGAGTAGGTTAAAGTAGACCTACTCCAGGAGTCAAGACTCTTTAAATTATATCAAATGGGGATTTGAGAGTAGGTTAAAGTAGATGAAGTGATCTTAACAAGTGCGAGACGATTATATCAAATGGGGATTTGAGAGTAGGTTAAAGTGAAGCAAAATCAATATATTGTCACACACAAATTATATCAAATGGGGATTTGAGAGTAGGTTAAAGTCGCTAATACCGCTACCATAGCCGATAACAATTATATCAAATGGGGATTTGAGAGTAGGTTAAAGTTGATTCTAGTAGTGACCCATCACCTAGTGGATTATATCAAATGGGGATTTGAGAGTAGGTTAAAGTACGAGTGTGGAGAGTATCATTCCTTGTGTAATTATATCAAATGGGGATTTGAGAGTAGGTTAAAGTGATAATGTTTGATAAAGCACTGATAATAAATTATATCAAATGGGGATTTGAGAGTAGGTTAAAGTAAACCTTTGAGAGATATATAAAGCAGTTGATTATATCAAATGGGGATTTGAGAGTAGGTTAAAGTTAGGTGTTGCGAAGGATCATATACCTCTGCATTATATCAAATGGGGATTTGAGAGTAGGTTAAAGTTCCACACGCTGAGATGTCGCGTCTTTTGTTATTATATCAAATGGGGATTTGAGAGTAGGTTAAAGTAGAACAAGGTGCATTCTTTACACCCGATACATTATATCAAATGGGGATTTGAGAGTAGGTTAAAGTAGTTGAGATGGCTATTTGATTGATATGTTTATTATAGTACAGGATAAACAAACTCACCACACAGCTATCTTTGCTATAATACACTCCATTAACAATACCACATACACAACAGGAAGCAATATATGTCAGCAGAAGCGATAAAGCGGGTAGAAAAAG
>JANTGV010000045.1 GCA_024762745.1 Sulfurimonas sp.
TAAGAGCTACTGCCGCTAATGCGCTTACTAGAATTTTTTTCATTTGAGAACCTTTTATTTAAGATAAAAACATTGTAATTATATTTACCTTAATTACAAATAATTTACATAATTATTTATTGTTGATTATTGATTATTTTTAAGTCTTTTTTGCTACTATATATGTACATTTCAGATATAAAGGACTAAGATGATACCTAAAAGTATATATTTTGCTGCTGGTGTTTCGCTACTTTTAAGTGCTTGTGCCACTATGCAAAAAACAGAGACTCACGAGACACCAAAGAGTGCTACACCTCAAGTCAGTAAAAGCTTAAGTGTTACAGAGACTCAAACAACAGGTTTAAAAAGAAAAGTTGCCATTGGTAGATTTACAAATGAGACTCGCTATGGTCAAAGCTTTTTCGTTGACAATAACAATGACAAGATAGGAAAACAGGCTATGGATATTCTTTCAGCAAAACTTTTCCAATCCGGAAGATTTATTATGCTTGAGCGTGCCGATCTTTCAAAAATAGAAAAAGAGTTGAAAATAGGAAATGCACCTACACTTGGAAACTCAGCAGATTACTTAATCCTTGGTTCTATTACTGAATTTGGAAGAAAAGAGACAAGTGATGTTGGCGTTTTTAGCCGTGTAAAGAAACAAGAAGCATTTGCGAAAGTTCATATTAGAATTGTAGATGTAAGTACTGGACAGATTATATACTCCGAAGAGGGAAAAGGTACTGCGTTTAGCGAAGCTGGTACTGTTATGGGTGTTGGTGGAAAAGCTGGATACAACGGTCAATTAAATGACAAAGCGATAGATGCAGCTATATCTGATTTAACATCAAATATTATCGAAAACATGCTTGACAAACCATGGAGAGGCTATATACTTGCCTATGAAGATGGCAACCTCATCACATCTGGTGGAAAAAGTCAAAACATCAAAGCTGGTGATGTGTTTGATATCTACAAAAAAGGTAAGCAAGTTAAAAACCCTCAAACAAACATGATGATGACTCTCCCTGGGAAAAAACTGGCTAAAATTGAAGTTGTAGCTACTATTGGAGATACTCCCGAAACAGAGGTTTCCTTGGCAGAAATCACAAATGGTGATATTAGCTCATATATAAAATCTAAAGACTTTACAAACCTCTACATTCAACAAGGAGATAAATAATGAAATATATTCTATCAATAATAAGTCTGGTTCTACTTCTTAGTATCTCAGGATGTGGTTATAAAGAGGGTGTGGCAACAGCTGCTCAAAAATCTTATCTCTACTTTAGTGGAAATACTGATAACATTAGAGTCTCAATAGATGGCGGAGAGAAGTTTAGTGTAAAAGAGGGACAAAATAATCAGTATGGCATCAAACCAGGTAAACATTTGATTGAAGTTTATAGAGATGGAGCTATCATCGTAAAACGAGAAGTTTTTGTGAGTGATGGTATCGCCAAAGAGATAGAGATTCAGTAATGAGAGTGTTGTCAAATCTAGCACTTTTAAGTACTCTAACAGTAGTTCTATTCATGAGTGGTTGTAGTTCACAACCAAAACCTTTATATAACTACGGTAACTATAGCGAGAGTTATTATCAATCTAAAAAAGAACTCACTGCAGAGTCTGCTCTTCAACTACAAAAATCTATAGAGTACGCAATAGAAAACTCTACAAAGAGTCGCTCCGGCAGAGTTCCTCCTGGTATGTATGCCAATCTTGGCTATATATACCTTAAAGGCGGCAAAACTGACAAAGCAGTAGAGAGTTTCAAAAAAGAGAAAGAGATTTACCCAGAGTCAGCGCACTTTATGAACAGAATGATTAAAAAAATAGAAGTAGCCGAAGGAAAAACAGATGGTAAATAAAAAACTCATAGTTTTATTAACTTCAATAACATCTATCTTTATACTGAGCGGATGTGGTCCATCTTATGTAACAAAAGGTACAGAATTTCCTAAGATGTATGAGCAACAACCTCGATCTCTTCTTATACTCCCACCAATGAATGAGAGTACGGATGCTGAAGCTAAAGACTATTACATGACAACAACAGAGATGCCTTTTGCTCTTATGGGGTACTATACATTTCCAACGGAGATGGTTAGTGACATCATGAAACAAGAGGGTGTTTACGACACTGAAATCTTATATAACATGCCACTAGATAAATATTACGAATATTTTGGAGCGGATACAGTACTCTATACACGTATCAAAAAATGGGATGTCTCTTATATGGTTCTTGCATCAAAATTGACAATCTCTATAGAAGCAAAGATAGTCTCAACAAAAACATCTGAGGAGTTGTGGAAATATACTGGTACAGTTGTAGTCGACCTCGGTGGTGGAGATACAGGTGGTGGTATCGGTGGACTCATTGCAAAAGCAATTGTTACGGCAGTAAACACTGCGGCAGCAGACTATGTGCAACATGCTCGTACTGCAAACCAAAGAATAATTTACACTTTACCTTTTGGACCATATCACGAAATGCATATGAAAGACCAAGATTTTCAAATTATTGATCAAACTCCAGAAGAAAAATAAAGTACTTTAGTGAATTGTTTAGCTATAATAGCCTTAGATAAATGTCAGTAGGAAGTTTTCATGTTTAAGTCCGTTAAATTAAAGGTAGTTGTCTCTATTTCGGTGCTGAGTATTCTCGCTATTTTTGGTCTAAGCCTCTACCTATCATCAACGCTTCATACACTCTCAAACAACTCGACAAAAAAATCATTGTCAATGTTGAGTGAGTCTATCTTTCAAACAATGACTGGAAGTATGATGCTAGGTGATCCTGTAGTAGTTCAAGATGCATATAATGCAGCAAGGGGTATCGAGGGTATAGAAAGTCTTAGCATCACTAAGTCTAAAGCTGTTCAAGAGGTCTATGCGCCTGATGAAAAATTTACTACTGATCCTCTTATAGTAGATGTTCTAACAAATGGAACTAAAAAAATTATAGAAAAAAATGAAGATGGACACCACACGATCCGTATGCTAAAACCTATGGTTGCTGAAGCGAGATGTCTCTCCTGCCACTACAATGCCAAAGAGGGCTATATTCTTGGAGCTATGGATTTGGTGATATCACTTGACTCTGCGGATAAAGATATTATGGAAACAAACATTACCCTTACAATCTCTCTTGTAGTTGCAGGGATACTATTTGCCATTGTCTCAACAATCTTTTTTATTAAAGAGATTTTTAACCCACTAAACAGCTTAAGAACTCGTATTTCAGAACTTGTAAAAGGGGATAAAGACCTTACAAAAAGGCTCAAATACATTGAAGGGAATGAATTTGGAGAAGCTGCACATGAAGTAAACAACTTTATAGAGATGATTCAAGACACTGTTTCTAATGTCAAAATACTTGGAGAACAAAACAGAGATATAGCAGCAGAAATAGAGCTTTCAAGCCGTATCATTGCAAAAGGAACGCAACAAGAGCAGGATATAGTAAGACAAACAACAGATAAAAGCGAGACAATAAAAGAGACGATTGCTCTAAGTATTCAGGCAGCTGAAGAGACTCAGCAGACTGTTGAGAGAGCGAGTCATGAGCTCGATACTGCAAAAGAGTCTCTAAGCTCACTCAGCAGTGAAGTACTTACATTTGTTGAGATTGAAAATGAGTTATCAGGTGAGCTTTCAGGACTCAAAAGCAATGCAGACCAAGTTAAAGATGTTCTCAATGTTATTAAAGACATAGCAGAACAGACTAATCTTCTTGCTCTAAACGCAGCAATTGAAGCCGCACGTGCAGGTGAACATGGTCGTGGTTTTGCAGTCGTTGCCGATGAAGTTAGAAAACTGGCCGAGAGAACTCAAAAGTCTTTAACAGAGATAGATATGAGTGTAAGTACAATTGTTCAGTCTATTAATGATGTTAGTGACAAAATGAATCAAAATGCTACAAACATTGAGAGCCTTACACATATTTCAAATGACGTGGAAGAGAAAATAGATGCTACATCAGACTCTATGAGAACATCTAACAAAGTAGCAAATGAATCTAAACAAGACAGCATAAAAATGTCTGAAAACATTCAAGACATCATTAAAGACATCTCAAATATAGAAGCACTCTCTACTGCTAATGGAACGAGTGTACAGAGTATAGAACAAGAGTTACAAAGATTAGTGGAAATAGCTTCCTCATTACAAAAAACGATTAACGAGTTTAAAAGCTAAACGAGGCTACTATGAAAACGACCTTGCGTTTTAACGTAGTAGCAAACTTTATTCTTCTCATCCTTATTGTAACAACACTTCTTTTAGGCTTGCAATACTATTCAAGCCATAAGATAGCACTTCATGCTGTTGATAAAACATTTAAACAAATCTCAAATAACACTACACGTTTTATAGAGAGATCAGAAAACTTTATAACCAAAACACTGAGTATCTTAACCCTTAACAATGAGATATCCGATAAAATTGTAATAGATGGCGTGAATCCTCTTTTAGATGACTTTATAGAAGTACTTAAAAACCATAGAGTTGCCAAAAGCATCTATCTAGGTTATGAGAACGGTGAATTCTATGAAGTCTTTAAACTTACAAAACACCCTGAGATGTTAAAGCTTCACAAAGCACCGAAGAAGAGTGTTTGGGCTGTACTCAAGGTTCAAAATTCAAAACAGACTACACTGAAATTTTTAAACTCAAATCTAGAGCCTTTACTCACCAAAAGTCTAGAAGAGGGTTTTGACCCAAAGAGTCGTCCATGGTATAAAAAAGCAATTATATCCGATGAGATTGTAAGAACTGATATATACAAGTTCACATCTACTAATAACACTGGTATAACGTTTGCCAAACGAACTCCAAACAAAAAAGCCGTATTGGCAATCGACTTTTCACTCGATGATTTAAACTCTTTTATTAAGGAGCAGAATTTTAATGAAGAGAGCTATATTGTACTCTATAGTTATTCTGGAGAACTCATTGCTTCTTCAAATAGCAAAGAGTTGCACAACTGGCAAAAACTCTTTAATTTTTTTAAAACAAAAGAACACACTGTTACTCACACACACCTACATAACAATAGAGAGTATTTTATATATCACTCCTATTCAAAAGAGAAAAGTGGCCGACTTAATTTAGGTATATTAATGCCTACAGATATACTGATGCAACCCTATATAGAAGGAATTTCAAAGGCTCTCTATCTAGCTATTGGTTTAGCTTTCCTCTCTATTCCTTTCGCTTTTTTATTGTCATCTATGATAGTAAAGCCTATACGAAATCTGATGTGTGAAAATCAAAAAGTAACAAATAGAAAGTTTGACACTGTTAAAAAGATAGAGACAAATATCATCGAGATAGATAACCTTTCGGACTCTTTAGTAACTATGTCCAACAGTATTCAAGAGTATCAAAAAGCTCAAGAGAAACTGCTTGACTCCATCATCAAAGTTATTGCAGAAGCTATTGACTCTAAATCTGCATATACCGGTGGTCACTGTAGACGTGTACCCGAGATAGCTCAAATGCTAACAGAGGTGGCTCACAACAAAACAGATGGCATTTTTAAAGACTTCTCGCTAAAGAGTGAAGATGCCTGGAGAGAGTTTCAAATAGGCTCTTGGCTTCACGACTGCGGCAAAGTCACTACTCCTGAATATGTCGTTGACAAGTCCGCTAAACTTGAGACTATTAACAATCGTATTCATGAGATACGAACTCGTTTTGAAGTTCTCTACAGAGATGCTCAAATACTCTACCTTCAAGAACAACTAAACAGTGAAGAGAAAGAAAAAAGTCTAAAAAAACTTTATAAAACGCAACAACAACTTATCGAAGATTTCGAGTTTATTGCAGAAGCTAATCTTGGTGGAGAATATATGAGTACAGATAAGCAAGAACGTATTCGCTCTATAGCCTCTAGAGAGTGGACAAGAAACTTTAACGATAGGCTCGGTCTAGCAGATGTTGAGCTTCTTAGATATAAAAATATTGACCCTAAAGAGCTGCCTGCTACAGAGAAGCTCTTAGATGACAAACCGGAGCATATAGTAAAAAGAGTGAATTTTGATTATGAAAAGTACCGTGCAGATGGTTTTAAAGAGGAAGTTCCTAAGTATTTATATAACTATGGAGAAGTTTATAATCTCTGCATAGAAAAGGGAACCTTGAGCAGTGAGGAACGATTTAAAATTAATGAGCACGTCATTATGACAATTAAAATGCTCGAACAGATTCCTTTCCCGTCTCATTTAACAAAAATACCACAATACGCGGGAACTCATCATGAGACTCTGATAGGAACAGGCTACCCAAGAAAACTCTCTAAAAAAGACCTCTCAGTTCCAGAACGTATAATGGTTTTAGCCGATATATTTGAAGCTCTTACCGCTTCTGACAGACCGTACAAAAAAGCAAAAACTCTCTCAGAGTCTTTGAAAATAATGGCTGCAATGGTTAAAGAAAAACATATTGACGAGGATGTTTTTGAACTCTTTTTAAGTTCAGAAGTCTATTTGAAGTATGCCCAGACTCATTTAAAGCCTGAGCAGATTGATGAAGTTGATATCAGAACATTGATTTCATAAGTTTTTCTTTATCAACAGACTCTACAGCCTTATCACCATCAACACTGCGTTTTACTGCGTCAACACTGATATCACCTTTTACTACTGCTTCCATAGCTTTTTCTTGATCAACTGACTCCTTTGCCTTTTGTCCATCAACTGAATCAACTACTCCAGCCATATCTAATGCTTGTAAAAAACTCGATAATAACACTAATGTAAATAAAACTTTTTTCACGCTCTATCCTTTAATTTTTCAGAGAATCATAACAGAGTTTTGTTAATAATAATTACCAAGCGTTATCTATCACCTCTTCGTCGACCATAAGAGCTTCTACCTCGTGTATAGTTCTTTTTAAAACATGACTGGCAGATGCTGTATTTGGAGTTAACAGGCAGAGTTGCACCGCACATTCTACACCTCTGCGCCAGTTGGCTCTGCTGTAGAGTCTCCTCTATAAACCTATTTAAAACGCCTCTATACTCCCTTGCCTTTCTTTCATCTACAAAATACTCGCCAAATCTGTAACTTAGCCACAGGTAGAGCGATATCTCTTTTACCATATCTTCGGCATGAAGCAGTTCATCTGTTGTCTGTGCGAAGTTTCCGACTAAAGCTGGTGGATGATAATGGACAGACTCTTTTCTCTCCAGAGCAACTATATAACTCTCATATGCTGCAACTATATACGGTGATTTCAAGGTTAATGGCGCACAGGCTAAATGGTACTTTGTTGCTAAATCTAAATCAAACTTATCAACAATCATCGAAGCCTCTAACATATCATCCAAGTTTGAAGCGTGGAAGGGACCGTTAAACTCCATATTCTTTACAAAAAATTTCAATATTTCATAAAGTGACTTCTCTTCTAATATCTTACCCACAAGTCTAATATGCTCTAAGTTAGCCATCACTTTAAACGGTATAGATATTGTCATGGCTTCTTTATAAAACTTTTTCTTTACAATCTTTAAAACATCGCTACTGAGTGCTCCAACATATCCCTCTTCATTGAGCCCATACCTCCCAGCACGTCCAGAGATTTGGTGCACCTCTGATGGATGTAAATTTCTTTGGCTTATTCCATCAAATTTTTCAGCCTTTGAAAAAAGAATAGTCTGAATCGGTAGGTTCATACCCATGGCAATAGCATCGGTCGCTATAAGTATTTGTGTCTCTTTTGCTCTAAAACGCCTTGCTTCTTCCCTTCTGACCTCTGGAGACAGATTTCCATA